>JAPLPC010000012.1 GCA_026400425.1 Hyphomicrobiales bacterium
AGGAGTTGGTCGACGGGTTGGTGAAGGCGTTGATGGCCTTGGCGTGCTTGATGATGCCGCCGATATAGAACAGGCAGTTTTCCGACAGGTCGGCGTATTTGTTGCCGGCGAAGGTCGGCTTGCCGTCCTTCCAGATCGACTGGTGCACATGCATGCCCGAGCCGTTGTCGCCGAAGATCGGCTTCGGCATGAAGGTGGCGGTCTTGCCGTAGATATGCGCGACCTGATGGATGCAGTATTTATAGACCTGCATCTGGTCGGCCATGTGGGTCAGCGTGTCGAACTTCATGCCGAGTTCGTGCTGGGCCGACGCCACTTCGTGGTGGTGCTTCTCGACCTTGACGCCCATGCGCGCCATGGCGCCGAGCATTTCCGAGCGCATGTCCTGCAGCGAGTCCTGCGGCGGCACGGGGAAGTAGCCGCCCTTGTTGCGGACGCGGTGGCCGAGATTGCCGCTCTCATATTCGGTGTCGGAATTGGTCGGCAGTTCCGAGGAGTCGAGCTTGAAGCCGGTGTTGTAGGGCGTCGCCGAGAAGCGGACGTCGTCGAACACGAAGAACTCGGCTTCCGGGCCGACATAGACGGTGTCGCCCACGCCCATGGATTTCACCATGGCTTCGGCCTTCTTGGCGATGCCGCGCGGGTCGCGGTTGTAGGGCTCGCCGGTGCCGGGATCGAGCACGTCGCAGGTGATGACCATGGTGGTTTCGGCGAAGAAGGGGTCGATCACGGCGGTGGCCGGGTCGAGCATCAGTGTCATGTCGGATTCATTGATCGCCTTCCAGCCGGCGATCGAGGAACCGTCGAACATGGTGCCTTCGGCGAAGATGTCGTCGTCGATCATCGAGACGTCGAAGGTGACGTGCTGCCACTTGCCACGCGGATCGGTGAAACGCAGGTCGACGTATTTGACGTCATTGTCCTTGATGGACTGCAGGACTTCTTTGGCGGTCGTCATGGGTTTCCCTACCTTTTCTAGCGGGCCGAATTCCGGACGGATCGACGGCATATGACGCGACGGTTACGGTCACATGTCATCGACATAAGAGGCGGCAACAAGAAGGCTGCCGAAGCAGCCCGTTGCTGGCGTCTCAGGACGTCGGGAAATCGGATAGCACCGCCCTTGGGGAGCGTCCAGCCCGTGAACCCAACTCCGTCATGCGCGGGCTTGTCCCGCATATCCACGTCTTTGCCGCATGCGCGAAGACGCGGATGGCCGGATAAGCCCGACCATGACGAAGAGAGGCAAAACGCGTTGCGACCTTAGATCGCGTCGAGACCGGACTCGCCGGTGCGGATACGGACCGCTTCCTCGATGTTGGACACGAAGATCTTGCCGTCGCCGATGCGGCCGGTCTGGGCGGCGCGACGGATCGCATCGATCGCCTTCTCGACGAGGTCGTCGCCGATGACGATCTCGATCTTCACCTTGGGAAGGAAATCGACGATATATTCCGCACCGCGATAAAGCTCGGCATGGCCTTTCTGTCGGCCGAAGCCCTTGGCCTCGGTGACGGTGATACCCTGAAGCCCCACCTCCTGCAGCGCCTCCTTCACTTCGTCGAGCTTGAAAGGCTTGATGATGGCTTCGATTTTTTTCACTGAAGGTCTCCCGGCACTGCAATAGGGTCGAATCTATACGATCGAAAGTGTCTGAACTTGGCCTTCGGACCTGGATCCTGGACCTGGATTGTGTCGCCTCTGCGCGGCCCGCGCAGCCGGCGCCCGATTTGTCATCGGCTCACCGACGAGCGGCATTGCGCGTCTACCGCCTGAGCGTGGATGATGGCATCACCGTCATCGACGACCAGGTTTCTCCAAGATCTCACGGTGTAAGCCTGGCTCAAAGTTGACATCGCCTAAGCAG
>JAPLPC010000319.1 GCA_026400425.1 Hyphomicrobiales bacterium
CTCGTCGGCGCTATATTGCCCGCGTCATTGAGCCGGTCTAAACATCGTCATCCACATCAGGAGAGAGCGACGATGTCCATCAAAGTTGGCGACAAGCTGCCCGAGGCGAAGCTCCGTGTCATGACCGAAGAGGGTCTGGCCGTGAAGACCACCGACGACGTGTTCAAGGGCAAGAAAGTGGCATTGTTCGCCGTGCCCGGCGCCTATACCGGCACCTGCCACAAGATGCATCTGCCGAGCATCTTCCTCAATGCCTATGCCATGAAGGACAAGGGCGTCGATACCATCGCGATCGTTTCGGTCAACGATGCGTTCGTCATGAATGCCTGGAAGAAAGACACCGATACCCGCGACGAAGCGGTGTTCCTGGCCGACGGCAATGCCGAATTCACCAAGGCCATCGGCATGGAGCTCGACGGCTCCGGCAACGGCCTCGGCATCCGCTCGCACCGCTATTCGATGCTGGTGGAAGACGGCAAGGTGACCAAGCTCAACCTCGAGCCGAATCCCGGCAAGGTCGAAGTCTCCGGCGGCGATACGCTGCTGGGTCAGCTGTAAACTGTAGGCGCCAAACGACAGTCATCGTCATGCGCGGGACAAGCCGGCGCATGACGGTTGAGAGCTAAACTCCGTCATTGCGAGAAGCGAAGCGACGAAGCACTCCAGAGGGCCGCAGGGCAAGGCTGGATTGCTTCTGCGCTCGCAACGACGGCGGCTACTTCCTGATCCGCGCTTCTGCCAAACCATCCCGCGCCAGTTGATCGGCGCGTTCGTTCTCGGCGTGGCCGGCATGGCCCTTGACCCAGTGCCAGCGGATCTCGTGGGTGTGCAAGGCCGTATCGAGCCGTTGCCACAGATCGACGTTCTTCACTGGCTTCTTGTCGGCGGTCTTCCAGCCGTTGCGCTTCCAGCCGTGAATCCAGCTCATGATGCCGTTGCGCAGATACTGGCTGTCGGTGTGGAGATCGACGCTGCACGGTTTCTTCAGCGCTTCCAGCGCCGAGATCGCCGCCATCAACTCCATCCGGTTATTGGTGGTGTGCGCCTCACCGCCCTTGAGCTCTTTTTCGGCGTCGCCGAAACGCAGGATAGCGCCCCAGCCGCCGGGCCCGGGATTCCCCGAGCAAGCGCCGTCGGTATAGACCGTTACAGGTGTCGTGCTCACGCCGGCTGTCCCATCAAGCAAGAATTTTGGTCTCGACGCCGTAATCGGCCATGCTGTTCACTGCCTGATGAAAACGCAGCTTGCGGACATATTCGAGCGGATCCTTCGGCTTCACGAACGCGCCAGCAGGCACGTTGAGATAATCCACCAGCCGCGTCAGCAGAAAGCGGATCGCGGCCCCCCGCGCCAAGAGCGGAAACGCAAGTTGCTCGGCCTCCGTCAGCGGCCGCACCTTGTTATAGGCGTTCAGCAGCGCGCGCGCCTTGGTGGCGTTGAACGACAGGTCCGGCTCGAAGCACCAGGCGTTCAGGCAGATCGCCACGTCATAAGCGAGCATGTCGTTGCACGAGAATGGAAAGTCGATCAGGCCCGACAGCTCATCACCGAGGAAGAACACGTTGTCGGGAAACAGATCGGCATGTATCACGCCCTCGGGCAGATCTTTCGGCCAATGGGCCGCGAGATAGCCAAGCTCGCTGTCGAGAAATGCGTGCAGGCCCGGCTGCACACTGTCGGCGCGGGGGGCGGCGAGGTCGAGCAGATGGCGCCAGCCGTCGACTGAGAGATTGTTGGCGCGCGTTAGCGGAAAATCGGCGCCGGCGACATGCATACGCGCCAGGGCATCGCCGACACCGGCGCAATGCACGGCATTCGGCCGGCGCGGCCACATGCCTTCGAGGAAGTTGATGATCGCGGCCGGTCGGCCGGCGAGCGAGGAATACACCGCACCGTCATGCGTCTTCTGCGGCTGCGGACACGTCACGCCGCGCGCCGACAGATGTGCCATCAGGCCGAGAAAATACGGCAGGTCGTCCAGCGCCACGCGCTTCTCATAGAGCGTGAGGATATACGCGCTCTTGGTTTCACCCTTGGCGGTGTGGATCAGGTAGTTGGAATTCTCGACGCCTTCGGCGATGCCCTTGTAGGAGAGCAGTTCGCCGATGTCGTATTGTTTGAGAAAGTCCGCGAGATCGTCGTTGGCGACGTCCGTGTAGACGGCCATCGCCTTAAGCGGCGGCTTCGGGACGCAGCGAGCGCGGCAGCGGGAAGAACTCGTTTTCTTCGGCCGCCGAGACGGTCTCCACATGCAGCGTATAGCGCTGTGCGAACGCGTCCATGATCTCCTCGACGATCACTTCCGGTGCCGATGCGCCCGCGGTGATGCCGAGGCTGGTGATGCCTTCGAACATGGCCCAGTCGAGATCGCTGGCGCGCTGCGCCAGCACCGACACGCGGCAACCTTCGCGCTCGGCGACTTCGCGCAGACGCTGCGAATTCGACGAGTTCGGCGCACCGACCACGATCAGCGCATCGACCACCGGCGCCACCTTCTTGACCGCCAGCTGGCGGTTCGTGGTGGCGTAGCAGATGTCTTCCTTGTGCGGCCCGTTGATGTTCGGGAAGCGCTGCTTCAGCACGGCCACGATCTCCGCGGTGTCGTCGATCGACAGCGTGGTCTGGGTCACGAAAGCGAGGTTGTTCGGATCCTTCGGCTGGAACGTCAGCGCATCCTCGGCGGTCTCGATCAGCTGGACCGCGCCGGGCGGCAACTGGCCGACGGTGCCCACCACTTCCGGGTGATGGGAATGACCGATCAGCAGGATCTCGCGGCCGCGCTTGAAATGGATCGCCGCCTCGCGGTGCACCTTGGTGACCAGCGGACAGGTCGCGTCCAGCGAGAAGAAATTGCGCTGGCGGGCATCCTCGGGAACCGACTTCGGCACGCCATGGGCGGAAAACACCACCGGTGCTGTGGTATTGTCGGGGATCTCGGCGAGTTCCTCGACGAAGATGGCGCCCTTGGTCCGCAGGCTGTCCACGACATATTTATTGTGCACGATCTCGTGGCGGACATACACCGGCGCGCCATGGATCGCCAATGCGCGTTCCACCGTATCGATCGCCCGGACCACGCCGGCACAGAAGCCGCGCGGTGAACAAAGAACGATTTTCAGGGACGGTTTGGTCGTCATAACGGGCGATCCAGGGCCATGGCACCCGAAACCGGGGCGCGAAGGGGTCAATTTGCGGGTATCATAAGCCAAAGGGCTTGGTGTTGGAAGGACTTGTCTGAACAAGGACTTGTCGGAACAATGCCTGGCTTCCAGGCACGATTTGGCTTCCAGAACACGACTTGGGGGGCGTTGGCCGCGCTGTCAAGGCTGAACTGTCCGCCATTGCGTGGCAGCCCCGGCGCAGCTTATATAGAGGCTCAATTCCCGTCATCCCGGATGACTATCGGCTTCGCCTCCGAAAGAGGTGGGCGAAGCGCAAAGGAGATTTGCCATGAGCAACGCCCCGCTGATGCCAAAAGCGACGGCCGTGTGGCTGGTTGACAACACCGCGCTGACCTTCGAGCAGGTCGCCGATTTCACCAAGATGCACGTGCTGGAAGTCCGCGCCATTGCCGACGGCGACGCCGCCCAGGGCATCAAGGGCATGGACCCGATTTCGAACGGACAGTTGACCCGCGACGAGATCGAGCGCGGCGAACAGGACGCGAACTACCGCCTCAAGCTGGAAGAGAGCAAGGTCATCCTGCCGCCGGCCGCCAAGAAGAAGGGCCCGCGCTACACCCCGGTGTCGCGCCGCCATGAGCGCCCGAGCGCGATCCTGTGGCTGGTGCGCAACCATCCGGAGCTCAAGGACGCCCAGATCATGCGTCTGGTCGGCACCACCAAGACCACCATCGCCTCGATCCGCGACAAGACCCATTGGAATGCGCAGACGCTGACCCCGATGGATCCGGTAACGCTCGGTCTGTGCTCGCAGATCGAACTCGATTTCGAAGTGCAGCGCGCCGCCAAGGAAAAGCCTCTGGACCAGCAGGCCTATGGCGGCGCCACGCTGCTGCCGGCCTCCGAAACCACCCGCAAGGAAGAATTCGCCGGCGCCACCAGAAGCGACGACGATCTCAACGTGGATGCCGTGTTCGCCAAGCTGAAAGGCATCGCCAGCACCAAGCGCGCCGACGACGACGAGTAAGCGCGAACGCGATCTGCGGATTGCTCGAGAGATCAACGCGGCAGGGGAACTTGCCGCGTTTTTTGTTGGACGCATGTGACTCTTGCCTATCCCTCCCCCCAGCGGCGCAGCCGCGCAGCGGGGAGGGTGCACGACTGCGAGCGTTCAGCGAGCATCGTGACGGGTGGGGTCTCTCCCTGCGATGGACGTCACGTGGGGAGAGACCCCACCCGGCCTATCGGCCACCCTCCCCGCTGCGCGGCTGCGCCGCTTGAGGGAGGGA
>JAPLPC010000645.1 GCA_026400425.1 Hyphomicrobiales bacterium
AGGCCGACAAGGTGATCGACACCCTGCCGGGCATCGAGGCCAAGAACCTCACCGGTGGCACCTCGAAGATGCTGCCGAACCACCACATCACCAAGCCGGTCTTCATCGGCGAGATCAAGGGCAACGGCCAGTTCGACGTGGTCTGGAAGACCCCGTCGCTGGTGGCCGGCGATGCCTGGTCGAAGGAGCTCGACGGTTCCAAGGACCTGATCGGCGACTGGGTCGGCAAGAAGTGCGGCAACTACAACACCAAGACCAACAAGTGCGGCGGTCAGGGTTCGTAAGTCACGCTTCTATTCTTCCGTCATTGCGAGGAGCGTAGCGACGCGGCAATCCAGTTTTTCCTGAATTGGTTGCCTCTGGTTTGCTTCGCCAAATCCTTTGGACTCGCAATGACGGCGTCAATGTTTCCTCCCGAGACTGGAGAAGGCGGTTTACCGCCGCCTTCTCCTCCTTTTTTCCCGCCGGGGACTTTCGAGTGAATTATTTTTTCGAACGCTGTCGCGCGATTGCGCTCGCCTGCTTGCTGCTCGCCGCAACTGCTATTCCTGCGCTGGCCGGTCCGTTCGAGGACGCCATCGCGAAATTCGCCAATGACGATTTTTCCGATACGGACGAAGCCGTCGGCATCATCGCCTCATCGGGCAACCCGCAGGCGTTTGCGATCATCAGCGCGCTGCAAGAGGGGCGCTTGTTCGCCGATCCCGATAGCAAGAAAGTTTATCTCACCGGCACCGACGGCAAGAGCGCGGACGCTGCGACCGGCGCCGCCGTTGCGGAAGTGCCCGCCAGTGCCGCTGCTGTCCGGCTCAACAATCGCCTTCGTCGCAACATCGAATCCGCCCTCGGTGGCCTGACCTTGATGTCGCCCGATCCCGCCAAGCGCATCGCCTCGGCGCAATCGGTGTTCAAGAGCCATGAGGCCGCGCTGCTGCCCGTGATCGACGCGGCACTCGAGAAGGAAACCAACAAGGCGGCCAGGACGGCCTTTGCCGAAGCCCGCGCCGCGATCCTGCTCTACAAGGAGGACGCGACCGAGGCCGAGAAGATCGAATCCATCGCCATCATCAAAAGCCGCGGCGATCAGGATGCGCTGGCGCTGTTGACGAGTTTGCCGCCCGATCAGACCCTCGGCGTCACCCGCACCGCCGCCAGCGCGATCACCGCCATCAAGAGCCGGCAGACCCTGTGGTCGATCAGCCAGAATGCCTGGTACGGCCTGTCGCTCGGCTCGGTGCTGTTGCTGGCCGCCATCGGTCTCGCCATTACCTTCGGCGTCATGGGCGTCATCAACATGGCCCATGGCGAGATGGTGATGATCGGCGCCTATGTCACCTTCGTCGTGCAGGACGTCATCCGCACCAGCTATCCCGGCCTGTTCGATTATTCGTTGCTGATGGCGGTGCCGCTCGCCTTCCTCGTCGCCGGCATCCTCGGCATCATCATCGAGCGCACCATCATCCGGTTTCTTTACGGCCGTCCGCTGGAGACGCTGCTCGCTACCTGGGGCCTGTCGCTGGTGCTGCAGCAGGCGGTGCGCACCATGTTCGGCCCGACCAATCGCGAGGTCGGTAACCCCTCCTGGATGTCCGGCGCGTTCGAACTCGGTCAGATCACCATCACCTATAATCGCCTCTGGATCCTCTGCTTCACGCTCGCCGTGTTCGTGATCCTGCTGGCCATGCTGCGCTACACCAGCATGGGCCTCGAAATGCGCGCAGTGACCCAGAACCGCCGCATGGCCGCGTCGATGGGCATCGCCACGTCGCGCGTCGATGCGCTGACCTTCGGCCTCGGCTCGGGCATTGCCGGCATTGCCGGCGCTCTTTTCACGCAGACCAACGCGTATGTCACGCTGACCGTGTTCGACTTCGAGAATTCGGCCAAGGTGATG
Organism: Hyphomicrobiales bacterium; assembly: GCA_026400425.1. Taxonomy (GTDB): domain Bacteria; phylum Pseudomonadota; class Alphaproteobacteria; order Rhizobiales; family Xanthobacteraceae; genus Tardiphaga. The sequence goes on from JAPLPC010000645.1 coordinate 1,895, forward strand.
GTGATGCTGATCCTCGGCGGCACCGGGCGACTATATGGCGCGTTCCTCGGAGCAGCCGTCTATATGGTGCTGGAAGATTACTTTTCGAAGCTGTCGCCAACCTTCTGGCAGTTCGGCATCGGCCTCGAGCCGGTGGCCGGCGCGGTGCTCGGCAAGATCGCCATCCTGGTGCTGATCATCCTGTTCATCCAGAAACGCCCGCGCGGCCTGTTTGCGCTCAAGGGCCGGGCGATCGAGGCATGATGATGGTCGCTGGAAATGACACTGTCGCTGCCTTCTTCACCCTCTCCCGCTTGCGGGGGAGGGCCGGGGTGGGGGCTCTCGCCATCGAGGATATGCTTGAGTTGCAGGCGCACGTGTCCCCCACCCGCCACGCTTCGCGTGGCGACCTCCCCCGCAAGCGGGAGAGGTAAGAATGACCCCACATTTCCTCACCCGCACCCTCGATCGCAGCGCCACGATCTTCATCCTGATCGTCGCTGCCGTCGGCATCGTACTGCCGCTGCTGAACCTGTTGCTGCCGGCGGACTCGCCACTGCAAGTGCCGACCTATCTGATCTCGCTGTTCGGCAAATATGTCTGCTACGCCATCCTCGCGCTCTCGATCGATCTGATCTGGGGCTATTGCGGCATCCTCTCGCTCGGCCACGGCGCCTTCTTCGCGCTCGGCGGTTACGCGATGGGCATGTATCTGATGCGCCAGATCGGTTCGCGCGGCGTCTATGGCAATCCGGTGCTGCCGGATTTCATGGTGTTCCTGAACTACAAGGAACTGCCCTGGTACTGGTATGGCTTCGACATGTTCTGGTTCGCCGCCCTGATGGTGCTGTTGGCCCCGGGCCTGCTCGCCTTCGGCTTCGGCTGGCTTGCCTTCCGCTCGCGCGTCACCGGCGTCTATCTGTCGATCATCACCCAGGCCATGACCTATGCGCTGCTGCTGGCCTTCTTCCGTAACGATTTCGGCTTCGGCGGCAATAACGGCCTGACCGACTTCAAGGACATTCTCGGCTTCAACATCCAGGCCGACGGCACCCGTGCAGCTCTGTTTGCGCTGAGTTGTCTCGGCCTGATCGGCGCCTTCATGATCTGCCGTTTCATCGTCACGTCGAAGCTCGGCAAGGTGCTGATCGCCGTGCGCGACGCAGAATCCCGCACGCGATTTTTGGGCTACCGGGTCGAATCCTACAAGTTGTTCGTGTTCACGCTATCGGCCTGCATGGCTGGCGTGGCCGGCGCGCTCTATGTGCCGCAGGTGGGCATCATCAATCCCGGCGAATTCGCACCGGGCAATTCCATCGAGGCGGTGATCTGGGTCGCCGTCGGCGGCCGCGGTACATTGGTCGGGGCGGCACTCGGCGCGGTCGTCGTGAACTATGCCAAGACGGTGTTCACGTCCGGAGCATTGGCCCCGTATTGGCTGTTCATGCTCGGCGCGCTGTTCATTCTGGTGACGCTGCTGCTGCCCAAGGGCATTATCGGCACCGTCAATGCCTGGTTGGACGGCCGCAAGGCCCGCGACAACGCTAATGCCGACAGCGCAGAAGCCGAGGATGGCATCATCAAACCCGATCTGGAGAAGGCGTGATGGTGGCCGCCGAACTCACCGCGATTGATCCGCAGGTCGCCGCCCGCGAGGCCGAAGCGCGCCAGAAGCGCATCACCTCGGCGCAGCTCTATCTCGATGGCGTGCATGTCTCGTTTGACGGCTTCCATGCCATCAACAATCTGTCGATGGTGCTGGCGCCCGGCGAGATGCGCGCCATCATCGGCCCCAACGGCGCCGGCAAGACCACGATGATGGATATCATCACCGGCAAGACCAAGCCCGACGAGGGCGACGTCTATTTCGACGGCACCCACGATCTGACCCTGCTGGACGAGACCGAAATCGCAAAACTCGGCATCGGCCGCAAATTCCAGAAGCCGACGGTGTTCGAAAGCCAGACCATCCAGGACAATCTCCTGCTGGCGCTGAATGTCGATCACTCCGTCCGCGGCACATTGTTCTGGCGCGGCAGCCGGGGCGAGGCCGAGCGCATCGACAGAGTGCTGGAGACTATCCGCCTCACCGATGCGCGCGATAGCCTCGCCGGCAATCTCTCCCACGGTCAGAAGCAATGGTTGGAAATAGGCATGCTGCTGGCGCAGGATCCAAAAGTGCTGCTGGTGGACGAGCCGGTGGCGGGGATGACCGACGTGGAAACGCACCAGACCGCCGAACTCCTGAAAGCGATCAATCGCGACAACAAGACCGTGATGGTCGTCGAGCACGACATGACCTTCGTGCGCGAACTCGGCGTCAAGGTGACGTGCCTGCATGAAGGTACCGTGCTGGCCGAAGGCACCATCGACGACGTTTCGCAAAACGACCGCGTGGTCGAAGTGTATCTGGGGCGATGATGATGTTGGTGCACGCTCACACACATGCAGTTGTCATCGCCCGCAAAAGCGGGCGATCCAGTACACGCAGGCGATCGTGCATGAGCCGAGACGTCGCCGTGTACTGGGTCCCCCGCTCCGCGCGCGCCTTCGGCGCGCTAGGCGGAGGACGACAGAAAGAGATCCAATCATGCTGACCGTCGATAATATCAGCCTTCATTATGGTGCGGCGCAGGCGCTGCGCGGCGTCACCGTGGCGGCGGAGCCCGGCAAGGTCACCTGCGTGCTCGGCCGCAACGGCGTCGGCAAGACCTCGCTGCTGCGCGCCATGGTGGGCCAGCAGGCCATCTCCGGTGGCTCCATCACTTTCGACGGGCAGGACATCTCGAAGCTCAAGCCGTTCGAGCGCGCCCGGCGTGGCATCTCCTTCGTGCCGCAGGGCCGCGAGATTTTCCCGCTGCTCACGGTGGAGGAGAATCTCAAGACCGGCTATGCGCCGCTGAAGCGTGCCGATCGCACCATTCCGGATGATGTCTATTCGCTGTTTCCGGTGCTCAAATCCATGCTCGGCCGTCGCGGCGGCGATCTCTCTGGCGGCCAGCAGCAGCAGCTCGCCATTGGCCGTGCGCTGGTGATGCGGCCGAAATTGCTGC
>JAPLPC010000285.1 GCA_026400425.1 Hyphomicrobiales bacterium
ATGTCGATCATACATGAACTGAAGATATCTCGACCATCGCGACAGCGGCCAATGCCCACGGCCCTTCGATCACCACCAAACCGCGAAATTGCGCCATCACCCTGTCTCGGATTGTCAGCTTCAAGGTTGAGCTTCGCGCATCTCTCGTGCTTCCGACAGAGCCGATCAAATCCTCTTGAAAAGCACTGCCACGCGTCATGATTGTCTTCGTTTGCCTCTTGACGGCTCGCGTCCTGCGCCTCCTCGAATGAGCGGATCAAGCCCGGGGGCCGGCTACGCCTCGATCGCCTTCCCGCAACTGCTACGCCTGCTTTTTTCCCCTGCCGCGAAGTGGCGGCATTCCTCGCGCGAAGACAAAAAAGCAGGCTGACGCAGTCCTTCGCATGCGCTGCGGGCCTGATGGCTGCGGGCCGATCGCTCCCCGGGCTAACGACCGTCATCGAGGCGGCGATGGTCGGGGCCCGAGTAACAAACGGAGACTATCATGGCTCAGATTGGCACCTTTACCGCTTCGGAAACCGGCTATGTCGGATCCATCAAGACCCTCACGCTCAGCCTGAAAGCAAAGCTGGTTACCAACTCCGAGACCGGCAACGACAAGGCACCCGACTACCGCATCGTCGCGGGCGGGGTCGAGTGTGGGGCGGCATGGAAAAAGGTCGCACGCGATAGCGACCGCAGCTACCTCAGTTGCAAGATCGATGATCCCTCGCTGCCTGGTGCGATCTACGCATCGCTCGTCAAGATCGATGATGGTGACGAATTCGCTCTGATCTGGTCTCGCCGTAGCGGCGACTGATGCCAGGGCATCATCGGCCCCGCCTCTTCGAGGCGGGGCCTTTTTTGATTCTGCCGCTGATGCATATCAAGGAAGCGCAATCTCCCTTGGAAGTGGACTGCTAAGGGCTCCGCCCTCGCGCCGGTAAGGGTGAAGCACGGCACGCCGTGCCGGCCGGAACGGTATCCCCGATCTTCCGCGCCTTGGATCGCGACTTCGTCGCGGCGCATGCAGATGCGCCGCACGCGGCGCCCCTTCGGGCGGGTGATCCCCCTCCGCATCCGGCCGCCCTTGCCCTTGCTACCCCAGGTCTCGCCGACGGGCAGGGTTGCAGCGCAGCGCTGCGCTTCAACCTCAGCCCATAGGAGTAACGAGATGAACATGATGACTTTGCAGCAAAGCGAACGGCCAGCACCGAGCGGCTTTCGAGTGGATGTGTCGCGCGGCCAACGGATCGGGCGCGTGTCGTCGGAATGGTTTGCCCGACCGGATGACGAGCGCTATTTGAACCTGTCGGATCTGTATCAGGCCGTCCGTGGCCGGGCTGAACGCGCGCACGCGCGCACCGTCGAAAGCCGGGCGATCCGGGTGGAGGCAAACCGGGATGATGCGGAGCGATTGGCAGTGCCGGGGCGTGACGGGCCCGTCGCGCCGACGCATTGGAACTTTGGCCAGTTGTGCACGCTGACCGGCGCGCCTTCGTCCTATCTGCGGCAGCTTCCCGCAGCGCTATCGGCCATCAACTTGCAGCATGGCCTGATCTCGCATCGCGCAGAACTGGTGAAGAGATTGGAGGCCGATAACGGGCGCGTCGAGCTCCGCGCCGTGACCGGGCCGGACTATGGCAGGATATGGGACCATGAGCTTGTCGGCGCCGTCATGGAGATCGCAGGCAACGGCACGGGCGATACGCGCTGGAAAGTGCCGGGCGCGCTGGATTGGGCCACCATGACACACAATCCCTTTGTGGACGTGACCAAGGACACGACGACGCTCTATGCCAGTGACCGCGACGTTTTCCTGTTTCTGGTTGACGACACCAATCCCATCGAAGCCGGGAAGCTGCCGGATGGATCGCCGGACTTGTATTTCCGGGGATTTTATTGCTGGAACAGTGAAGTCGACAGCAAGACCCTTGGCATCGCCAGCTTTTATCTGCGCGCGGTCTGCATGAACCGCAATCTCTGGGGCGTAGAGAACTTTGAGCAGATTACCATCCGTCATTCGAAGTTCGCCGCGCAGCGCTTCGCACAGGAGGCCGCGCCCGCGTTGACGCGCTTTGCCAATTCCTCGCCTGCCCCCTTCGTCGCCGGCATCAAGGCGGCTCGCGAACGGATCGTCGCTCGCACGGACGAGGACCGCGAAGCATTCCTGCGCAAGAGCGGATTCTCCAAGACCGAGACCTCGAAAATCATCGAAACCGTCCTTGGCGAAGACAACCGCAAGCCCGATAGCATCTTCGATTTCGTGCAGGGGATTACCGCATTCGCCCGCGTAAAGCCGCACCAAGATGCTCGCCTCGAGTTGGAAGGAAAAGCAAGGCGCCTGATGGAGCGTGTGGTCTAAGAACATTGGCCGCGTAACTGGAGTTCAGTTACGCGGCTTCACGAGCCGGAAGAATTCGCGCCGCCGATCCGGCAAGGCCGGCCCGGATTCTCTATCGGCACCGGGGCACGACACCTCTTGGCGGGGATATTGTCGCCCTAGAGATTAGCGCGGAAACGATCGAATTGTCGGATGTACACTTCGTCGCCGACGCAAGATTGGCCAACGAATCGATCGAGGCCTTGAAAGCGGTTGACTCGGAAGTTTGACGATGACTCGCTTGCTCGATCGTGAGCCGATCGCCAGGTCGTCGCCACCGAAGATAAGACTGTTCTGGCGCAGCACAAGACCGCGCTTAAACCGTATCTTGGCCGCTTGCGATGGCTCGGCCATAAGGCCGGATCGTTGTCGCCAGCCGTCAGCTTCAGGTTCGCTTGCTCCCTGTGACGGAAATTCGGCTTGCATTCGAAACGTTGAAGACGATCATGATGTTAAGACTTTCGGGTTCGCTACTAAAGCGACCCTCGCTCACTTCCGCGGGCAAGAGTTCGCGGCGGAGTAGTTGCGTGCTGATAGCATATGGGCGATGCCTTCGGCCCGCGCTCTACTCGTCGCTTCGCTCCTCACCGAGCCACCCTATGGGTGTCTCGGCCCTTCGGGTAACGAGCGCTATCGCACATGTCGCAAACAATGGAGGCTTCGCAAGTCAACTGCCAAGTCGCGCCGGCTTTTTCGCAATGAATCCGGCGACCCGGATGCGCCCCACAGAGCTCCGCTACTGGCGGATGGGACCTGATCCAGATCCACGACCACGAAACACACGTTATCTTGCTTGTGACCACGCCCAGCCAGCGAACCAACACCGGCAGCAGAGAGCCCGCTGTTCGTTCGAGCGCAACAAAGTGCAACAAAACGCCGGTTGCGAAAAGTTGCTACCACACCTGTGCATCGGAGGATGGCGCCCGCATGGCAAGAACTATTTCGACGTCTCTGCAATCTTTGGTCGGGGTGCGGTCATCGGTCCGGCCTCGTTGAAGCGGATCAATGTCCGCGGGCCCGAATGGTAGTCCGCAGATCAGAATCCAGCCACTCTCACGCGCTCAATGCGCATGCACAGGCACGAATTTTTCGATCCTTGGTCTCGACCGATTGCCATTACGTCGTCGTCGCTCTAACAAATTCTGAGAATCTGCTGCACAGCAGGATCTTTCACGCGCTCATTTCTGCGCTCTCATGTTCGATTCTCCTTCAAGCAATTACGGAAGCCGCCTGGCGGAAGCTTTCACCGGGGCTCATGATCGCCCATGCGATGCGTGCCATCTTGCTGGCCACTGCAACCGTGACGACACGCGCAGGACGTCGCTGCAACAGCGCGTTGATCCACCCCGCCAGCTCAGGCTTGCTGCGACAATAGCGGATCACCGCAGTCGCGCCGAGTACGAGGAACTTGCGCAGATAAGCATCTCCTTTCTTGGAGATCTTCATGTAGACTTTGTCGCCGGATCCCGACTGTCGTGGCACAAGGCCGATCCAGGCCGCTAGGTGTCGGACCGATTTGAACGCCTTGATGTCCCCGATGGTGGCAGTAAGCGCGGACGCCGTGATCACGCAAATGCCAGGTATTGTCTTCAGCCGTAGACCGACATCACTGACCCGAAGTTCGTCGCGGATCGTCTTCTCGATGCCTTGAATGCGCATCTGCAATTCGTCGATCTGCCCCATCATCAACTCAACACAGCCACGAATTGCGTCGGGAAGTTCCGCCCGGCTGGCGCCCTGTGCGAGGGCATGGAGTTCCGGAATGCTCCAGACGCCCTTTGGCGCAATCAGCCCGAATTCGCTGAGTTGGCCACGCAAGGAATTTACCAGCATGGTTCGCTGACGAACGAACAATTCGCGCGTCCGATGGAGCATCAAACCCAACTGCTGCTCGACGCTCTTCACGTCTACAAGCGCATCGTCGGTCGCGTGACCGCCTCGCAGATCGCCTCCACATCGAGGGCGTCGTTCTTCCCTCGCTTGACGTACGGCTTGAAATAACCTGCCCACATCAGCCGGATATCGTGCCCGAGCCTAATCAACTCGCGTGCCCAATGATGAGCTGTTCCACAAACCTCCTTGCCGATCAGGCTCGGCTCCCTTTCAGTGAACCCTACAGCGACTCGCGTTGGCGCTGCAGATGCCGGTAGCGGACGCCATCCACGCCATTATCCGCGACTATGCGTTGCTAGGATCATATTCAGGAAAACTGGGGCTGTTTTGAAGTGTTGTCCGGCGTGCGCCGATTGTGTTCAAAAAGTTGCGAGTGGGCTATCGGCCTGCGCAGGGCCGGCGTGCAAGCGTAAGTCCACTTCAGATGGGCATTGGTGCAGGTGCCGGGATCAGCTTCGCCAGCTCTCGAAGGTTCTGGGCAATGGCGGCGAGCAGGAACTCGTCGCGAGTACCGCAAGACCTCCCAGAAAAAGCCGATCGAGGCCCAGGAAACGCTTCTATTGGCCGTTCGGTTGAACTCCAGAGTGAAGGGCCTTCAACCGCCAGCCGGCTGCCGTTTGAATGACGTCATCGCAGAAGCATACCCTTCGCAGGGCTGGGAGCGCTTTCTTTAGACGCTTCTCTTCCTGCTCGACGTTGATAAGCAGGTCGTGGATCGCAGGAGGATACCGCGCTCGATCGCCTCGTTCTAGTAAGGCGGCCGCCTTTCGCTTGGCTGCGTCTTTGCGGTCGGAACATTCGCGTGCGCCGTGCGCGGCAGTCCGTCAGCAAAACGCGCCCTACGGCCAAAGCTCACGAACTCAGCAAACCGTGCAGGAAGATGTTGACCCCGATCTTGAGCTTTTTCTCTTCCTGATCGATGTCAATTTGTAGGCTATAGGCGGCCAGCTTGCTGGTGTTGCCTACCGCGATATTGAGAAAGATCTCCGCTGCACTGGTGGGGGCAACCTTTGTCAAACCGGCTTCGTTGGCTTTGTTCGAATATCCGGGCGACAGCCGCGACGCCAACCTTCACGGTAGGCCGTCTGAGACATCTCAGGGAAATTCTGTCCTAGGCGTATATGACGCGAACGAGCGTCCGGGCATTCGTCCCATTGTTCAGAGCAATTAATTGGCGGCCGATGTCGGACAGACGCCGTTCCAAATCCCCTTGGGGATGCTAATTGATCGGGTCTCGGCGGCAAGGCCCATCGGTACCAGAACCGATCAATCTCTCGACGCAGCACTGCCTCGAGAGCCGTCTTTTGTCGCCATACTGACCGTAAAAAGTCGGTTTGCTAACACGGGCCAGTTCGGCGACGGCGTTGATCGAAGTGGCATCGAAACCACGGTCCAGAAACAAGGAGGACGCCGCATCGAGAAGACGGATGTCGCGCTCGATGGCTGCAGTGCGGGTAGGCCGTCCTCCCTTCGAATTCAGGGCGGCCGGCTCTGTTTTCTTTAAAAGCGCCACTCTCGGCATGCACCCCTCACGTTGGTTTTCTCGACAGGATCACAGCGTCCGAGAAAACTGGTAAAACAATTTGCTATCGAAACGATATCGTTTATTATCGGAGACCATGAAGAAAACGCCGCGGCTCAGTCATTCAGCGCAGCTTGCAGTGAACGATCGGGATCTCGATCCAAGCATTCTTGCACCAGGTGACAGGGTTCGGATGAGTATGCTTGGGATAGAGCGCCATCCCAAATACCAAGGCCGAGAAGGAACTATCGTCGGCATGGGTTCTCCGAACAGCTTCAGAGTGAAATTCGACGATCTGGTCACGATCCAAGGCATCTACCGCGATTATTTGGAAAAGTCTCCGAAAGGGCGGAGGCTTGGCAAAGCACATACCGTCAAAGCACGGCAGCATCACGACGCTTAAGATCGGGATCCGATTTAATGTCGGCGAGAAACGGAGCCAACTTCCTACTAAGACGCTTGCAACATCGGACTTCGACGAACGCCTTGGCTTGCCGGCAAAGATGCTAACGACGACTCCGCGCATGCACAGTCCAAGTATGATGTCCGTGGCGAACGCCGGATCGACGCCTGTCCGCTGCCGCAGCCTTCCACGATCAGTCGAACTTCGTCCGCGAGCCCTGTTTCGGGAGCATTGAGGAAGAGCCAATTCAGATGCCTGGGTAGGGTCGCCTTGTCTGCCGATGCAGCGATCAGAGAGTTTAAGGTCATGTCATAGTACCTATCAGCGGCCGTGGCGATCCGGCCCAGATCCTTTTCGATCGACGCTTCCTGTCGTCCTTTGCGATCTTTCGGAATTGCTCCTCGCTTCGCCCAATCCGCCAGCACTGCAAGGACGAGTTCATCTTTGGTCGAGAAGTGATTAAACAGAGTAGCCTCAGAAACACCGGCCAGACCAGCAATGCGTCGCGTTGTGACGCGCGCGATACCGAGCTCTTGGATGGCCGTTCTTGTCGCTGAGATCAAAGCATCTCGCGTTGTCCCGGACCGCGCTTTGTTCTTCATGTGATAAGATGTTCGATTGAGCCGTATCGAGTGCCCCAGCCGTGGATAGCCTTAGCCATCGGATCAGAGAAACAGTTAGCCGGCATATGAATGTTGCGGCGGAAAAGATCACCGACTCGGCGCGCTTTACCGAGGATCTGGGTGCCGATAGACTTGACACAATTGAGCTAATCATGGCCTTCGAAGAGGCTTTGGGCTGCGAAATTTCCGACGAGGTCGCAGAGTCGATCGTCACGGTGGCAGACGCGAGGCAGTAACTTGAAGGCAAAGTAAAGACGTAGTCAGCCACGCACAGGGCGGGCGTCGCGTACGTGAGCCTGCACGACGATGGGGATCGGTCGTTCGTGGTCTGGGATCCTCCATTGGTTTGCAACGGCAGCTGGAGCGCCCATTGCGATCCTCCGGAATGATCGACTAAATTGCTGCTGAGCAGGCGTCGGTCATCGCCAGCCCACTATTACTCTTGAGCCATTGGCTCTTATCCAGCCTGGGCTTCGAGGCCTTGTCTGGCGCCGGCGCTTGACTGTTACATATGAGCTTGCTTATAATATAAGTTGTTATTGGGAATAGAGCTTATGACCAGCGTTTCAGTAGACCAGAATTTTCTGTTCACTCTCGCCGAACTGGCACGCGTCCTTCGCGTGTATGCAGACAAGGAAGCCGCGCGGTTCGGTATCACTCGGGCGCAATGGGCGGTTCTGGCCAAGGTGGAACGCAACGAGGGCATGAGCCAGGCGGAACTTGCCGAGCAGATGGAGATGCAGCCGATCACGTTGACGCGGCTGGTTGACAAGCTGTGCGAGAACGATTGGATCGAACGGCGCGGGGACCCTAACGATCGTCGCATCAACCGGCTTTATCTCCGGAAAGCTGGACGTCAATTGCTCGGCAAATTGAGCGGTCTGCGATCCGAACTCACGGCCACCGCGCTCGACGACATTCTCCCGCCGGACGCCTACCGTCTTTTAACGCAACTCGAAACCATTAAGGAAAACGTGCGGAACGCAATTCAAATTGCCGGCGCCGCGCAGGTACGCAAGGTGCCGCGCTATGGCTGATCAGGTCGTCAAATTCGCGCCTGAGCAGAAGGCCGCTCCCGACGGCAAGCCGACCAGGAAAGTCGCTGCCGAACCGCGCGGCCGTATGATGGCGGGTCTGCGCCGTTATCGGCGTTCTCTTCTTTTGGTGGTGCTGCCCATTGCTGCCGCGCTCGGCGGACTGACTTTTTATCTGCACGGCGGACGTTATGTCAGCACCGATAATGCCTATGTAGGCGCCCAGAAGGTGCTGATTACACCCGACATTTCGGGCAAGATCATCAAGGTGTTGGTTGGGGAAGGCCAGACAGTAAAGCAGGGCGACGAGCTGTTCGAGATCGACGCCGTGCCGTTTCGCCTCGCAGTGGACGAGGCGAAGGCCAACCTCGCCCAGGCGAAGACGAACTACGACAATCTGGTCGCGAACGTGAAGATCTATGGCCAGATGCTTGACCTCGCCCAGCAAGGCGTCGATCTGAAACAGCGGGATGTCGAACGCAAACAGCAACTGGTGAAGAACAATTTCGGGTCGCAGCTCGATCTCGACAACGCGGCGAATGCGATGGTGACCGCGAGCGCGCAGGTGCAATTCATCAAGCAGCAGATCTCCAATGCCAGAACGCAATTGCTCGGTAATCCCGAACTGCCGCTGGAGCAGTTTCCACCCTATGCCCAGGGCAAGGCGAAGTTGGAGGATGCCGAGCGCAACCTCGATCACACGGTCTTGCGTGCACCGATAGCGGGTGTCGCGACGCAGGTGGACCAGATCCAGCTTGGCCGCTTCATTGCGGCGGGCTCACCGGTGTTTTCTGTCATCGACGTTGCTCACCCTTGGGTCGACGCCAATCCTAAGGAGAGCGACCTTACCCACGTCATAGTCGGACAAAGCGTGACGCTCGAGGTCGACGCGTTCCCTGATCATGTGTTCACGGGCACGATCAGCTCTCTCGCGCCGGGCACTGGCGCGCAA
>JAPLPC010000147.1 GCA_026400425.1 Hyphomicrobiales bacterium
ATAGCCGTCGGCATCCCTGCGGCAGCCGTCGCCGGTGAAATACTTGTTCTTGTAGGTCGAGAAATAAGTCTGCTCGAACCGCTCGTGATCGCCGTAGACGGTGCGCATCTGCCCCGGCCAGGATTTCGCGATGCACAGGTTGCCGGACGTCTCGCCGTCCAGCACCTTGCCTTCGGCATCGACGATCTCCGGCACCACGCCGAAAAACGGCCGGGTCGCCGAGCCCGGCTTGAGCTTGGTGGCGCCCGGCAGCGGCGTGATCAGGATGCCGCCGGTCTCGGTCTGCCACCAGGTATCGACGATCGGGCAGCGCTTGTCGCCGACCACGTTGTAGTACCACTCCCAAGCTTCCGGATTGATCGGCTCGCCGACCGAGCCGAGCAGCCGCAGGCTGGCGCGCGAGGTCTTTTTCACGGGCTCGTCGCCGGCCTGCATCAGTGCGCGGATCGCGGTCGGTGCGGTGTAGAAGATGTTGACCTTGTGCTTGTCGATGACCTGCCAGAAGCGCGAATTGTCGGGGTAGTTCGGCACGCCCTCGAACATCAGCGTGGTCGCGCCATTGGCGAGCGGGCCGTACAGAATGTAGCTGTGGCCGGTGACCCAGCCCACATCCGCGGTGCACCAGTAAATGTCGCCGTCGTGATAGTCGAACACGTAATGATGCGTCATCGACGCGAATAGCAGATAGCCGCCGGTGGTGTGTAGCACGCCCTTGGGCTGGCCGGTGGAGCCTGAGGTGTAGAGAATGAACAGCGGATCTTCCGCATTCATCTCCTCGCACGGGCATTCGGTGGTGACCATCTCCGCGGCTTCGCGGTACCAGAAGTCGCGGACGGGATCCATGTTCACGTCGGCGCCGGTATGCTTTACGACGACGACCCAATCGACGCCGCCATCCTTGTCACTGATCTTGGCCACGGCCGCATCGACGTTCTTCTTCAGCGGCACCCTGCGGCCACCACGCAGGCCTTCGTCGGCGGTGATAATGATCTTGGACTGGCAGTCGGTAATGCGTTGCGCCAGCGAATCCGGCGAGAAACCGGCGAACACCACCGAATGCACGGCGCCGATGCGCGCGCAGGCGAGCATCGCATAGGCGGCTTCGGGAATCATCGGCAGATAAATGGTGACGCGGTCGCCTTTACCGACATTGCGGTTGCGCAGCACGTTGGCCATCTTGGCCACTTCGTCGTGCAGCTCCTGATAGCTGATATGCTTGGACTGCGAGGGATCGTCGCCTTCCCAAATGATGGCGGTCTGGTCGGCGCGCTTCGGCAGATGGCGGTCGATGCAGTTATAGGCGGCGTTGAGCACGCCATCCTCGAACCATTTGATCGAGATGTTGCCCGGCGCGTAGGAGGTGTTTTCGATCTTGGTCGGCTCGGTGCTCCAGTCGAGCCGCTTGGCTTGCTCGGCCCAGAAGCCGTCGCTGTCGCTGATCGAGCGCGCATACATCTCGTTGTATTTCGCGTCATCGACATAGGCGCGCGAGGTCCATTCGCTGGGCACGTCGTAAATCTTGTCGGACATCGTTTCCTCCACTTTTCTCGCAGCCATGAAAACCGCCCTGCATGGCAGGTCGGCTTCCGATCGATGTTCCAATATGCGCCGGGGCGGGCAGCCCGGACAAGGTCGCAGCGTCTCCCCCTTTCGTCGGTCGCGACGTGGCGAAGCATCATCGGGATGTGCGCCTGATCCTGACGTCGCGATCGCGCGCGTGGGTCGGCCACACGACGCAGGAACGAAGCAGCGGCAATCGGCATTATCGCGACGGGAGCGAGGATGAGAAAGCGCGTAAAGCCATGATTGAGCAACAGATTCTGACGGGCGTCCGCGCTGCGGCAACGCGACCGACCGCGCGATCGGCGATGTCGGCGGCCAAGCTGCTGGCCGGAAAGTTAGCGGCGAAGCAGCCGAAATTGCGCGGCAAAAGCACCGTAGAAGCGCTGGCGCGCGAGCTCGGTCTCACCCTCGGCGATCAATCCGAATTGACAATTCGCAGACGCAAGAGCGGGAAGGCCTATTCCTTCCTGCGCGAGAACGGCACCCGCATTCGGCACGCCCACACCATTCGACGACTGAGCGCGATGGCGGTGCCGCCCGCTTATGTCGATGTGCGCTATGCGGTGGATCCGAATCTGCATCTGCAGGCAGTCGGTCGCGACGCCGCCGGGCGTCTGCAATATCGCTATCACGCCGATTGGGAAAAGGTGCGCGAGCATCGCAAGGCCAACCGGCTGGCGCGACTCGTCAACGCCCTGCCGAAAATCCGCCGAACCGTGGCGCAATTGCTGGCCGGCGACGAGCCGACGCGTGAATTCGCGCTGGCCGCGGTGATCGAGCTGGTTACACGCACGGCGATCCGCGCCGGCAATGAAAGCTACATGAAGCTGTCCGGCACGCGCGGTGCCACCACGCTGATGAAATCCAATGTACGGCGTGACGGCGCATGCATCACGCTGTCGTTCAAGGCCAAAGGCGGCAAAGCGGTCCGCAAGGAATGCAGCGCGCCCAAGCTGGTGCGAGCGATCGGCATCCTGCATGAAGTGCCGGGCCGCCGCCTGTTCCAGTATTACGACAAGGTCGGGCGTATCCATAAAGTGAATACGGCGGCAGTGAACGCGTTTTTGCGCGACATCGCCGGGATCAAAATATCATTGAAGGATTTTCGCACCCTGATGGCGTCTGCCACGGTGGTGGAAACGCTGGCGCATACGGAGCCTGCCGAAACCATCAGCGGTCGCAAAAAGCAGGTGCTGGACGCGGTCCGCTCGGCCGCAGACGAATTGTCGAACACGCCGACGATCTGTCGCAAGAGCTATGTGCACGACACCATCGTGACCGCCTTCGAGAATGGCACCCTGGCCAGGATCGCCGCCAAGCACAGCAGCCACCGCTCGCAATCGCGACGCGAGCAGTTGTGGGCGCAGGTGGTGGCGGAAGCGGGGTGCGCGCTGATCTGCTCCGCTCCGCTCATGTGATGTAAGCGCTGGTCTGCTCCCTCTCCCGCTTGCGGGGGAGGGCTGGGGAGGGGGCAGCCACACACGCTGATGTCACGTGGGGCTCCCCCACCCTGACCCTCCCCCGCGAATGCGGGAGAGGGGACATTGCTGCCGGTCACGACTCGCCAAGACGGAGTTTACTTACGCAGCGTCCACACCGCGGTGTTCTTGATCTCGGCGTCTTCCAGATCCCGCGTCACCGGCACCTGATATTCCGTCAACTTGTGCAGCCTGTCCTTCGGCAGATAACTGCGCCCGGGATCGCCGATCAGAACGGTGACGCCGCGCTTCGCTTGCGCGCACAGAAACGCGAAAGCGCGCTCGGCGGTGTCGCGTTCGTAGAAAATATCACCGGCGAGAATCGTCTGCGCGTCCGGTGCGATCGCATCGCCGAGCAGATCGTCGCCGCGCGCTTCGACGCTGACATGATTGTCCGCCGCATTGATCGCAATCGCGGTGCGGGCAAAGTTGTCGATGTCGTAGGCGATGACGCGCGCCGCGCCCGCCTTCATCGCAGCAATCGCCACCAAGCCCGATCCGGATGCGAGATCGAGCACGTTGCGGCCGGCGACATGGTTTCTGTTATCGAGCACGAAGCGCGCCAGTGCCTGTCCGCCGGCCCAGGCAAACGCCCAGAATGGTGGTGGCAGGCCGGCTTCGCCGAGTTCTTCTTCCGTCTTGCTCCACAGCGGCACGGCTTCGTCGGCGACATGCAGGTGGATCTCCGGCACCAGCGGCACCGGCAACAGACGTGTATTGGCACGGATGAATTTAGTCGGATCGGCAATCGCAGGCGGTTCGCCCGCGATGCTCACGACGCCATCCGATGCGCGCGCGTATCCGCGCTCACAGTCCGCCCATCTTGCACAGCAGCTTCCATTCCTCCGCCGTGATCGGCGGCACCGACAGGCGCGACTGTTTGATGATCGCAACATCCGCCAGCTTCGGCTCGGCCTTGATCGCCGCCAGCGTCACCGGCCGCGGCAGATCCTGCACCGCCTTGACGTCCACGCAGACCCACGGCGTGCCCGGCTCGGCGGTGGGATCGGGATGATGCTCCTTGACGACCTCGGCAATCCCCACGATCTCCTTGCCGATATTGGAATGATAGAAGAAGGCGCGGTCGCCCTTCTTCATCTTCATCATGCATCGTCTAACCTTCTGCCTTGAAAGGTCGTGTCAGCAGGCCTTCGATCACTTGATCGACGCTCGCACTGCCATCGAGAATCATCGCCACCGCTTTTGCCACCGGCATATCGACATTGTTGGCCGCGGCCAGTTCGATCAGCACCGGCGCGGTGAAGGCGCCCTCCGCCAGTTTGCCGGCCGGCGCCGGTTCGCCGCGGCCCAGTGCGACCCCGAGCGCAAAATTGCGCGATTGCGCGCTGGCACAGCTGAGAATGAGATCGCCCAATCCCGACAGGCCCGAGATCGTTTCGGCGCGTGCGCCGCAGGCGACGCCGAGCCTCAGCAATTCGCTGAAGCCGCGCGTCGTCAGCGCCGCCAGCGCTGATGCGCCGAGCTCGCGGCCGGCGACGATGCCCGCGGCGATCGCCAGCACGTTCTTCGCGGCGCCGCCGATTTCCACGCCGCGCACATCGGTGGAGTGATAGGGCCGGAACGTCGCCGAGCCCAGCGCCTGCACGAGGTCGATCGCGACGTCTTCATGGGCGCAAGCCAGCGTCACCGCGGTGGGCAATCCCGCCGCCACCTCGTCGGCGAAATTCGGGCCCGACAGGATCGCCGGCAACGCATCCGGCGCCACGTCGGCGATCACCTCGGTCATGAATTTGTGCGAGCCCTGCTCGATTCCCTTGGCGCAGGCCACCACGGGATTGCCGACCGTCAGTAGCGGCGCTATCGCCGTCAGCGCCGCGCGCAACTGCTGCGAGGGCACGGCAAGCAGAATGATATCGGCCCGCGCCGCGAGCTTAAGATCCGATGTCACGAACACGGCGTCATCGAGGCTCGCAAGCGGCAGCCGCGGATTGCTGCGCGAGGTCTGCATCATCTCCGCTGCGGCGGGCGAGCGTGCATACAGCACGACCTCGCGGCCGGCTCGCGCCGCGACATCCGCCAGCGCCGTGCCATAGGCCCCGGCGCCGATTACCGCGATGGAGTGATACGCGCTCATCGCAACATCCCGTCAATATCCCGCACGGCTGTTCTTGTGTCCGGCCGGCGCTTTGGCGTCGGCATCGAGCAGCCAGCGGGCCCGCGGCGGCGCGTCCATGCCGTCGCTGATGCCGAGCGCGAGGCGTTCGGCGCCGGCCCATGCGATCATTGCGCCATTGTCGGTGCACAGTGCCGCCGGCGGCAGCAACAGCACCGTGCCGGCCTTGTGCGCGACCGCCTCGAGCGCGCCGCGCATGGCCTGATTGGCGGCGACGCCGCCGGCCGCCACCAACGCCTGCGGCGGGCCAAACCGTTCGGTGAAAATCCGCAGCCCGACTTTGAGCCGATCCGCCGTCGAGGCCAGTACGGCAGCCTGGAAGCCGGCGCAGAGATCGGCGATATCCTGCTCTTCCAGCGGCAACAGGCGCGACGCTTCGTTGCGCACCGCCGTCTTCAGCCCGGACAGCGAAAAATGCGGCTCCGGCCGGCCAATCATCGGTCGCGGAAAATCGAACCGCTGGGGGTCGCCCTGTGCCGCTGCGCGTTCCACCTGTGGCCCGCCGGGATAGGGCAGGCCGAGCATTTTGGCGACCTTGTCGAAGGCCTCGCCCATAGCGTCATCGACGGTGGTGCCGAGCCTGACATAATCACCAACGCCGAGCACGGCGACGATCTGGGTATGGCCGCCGGACACCAGGAACAAGCAATAGGGAAACGCCAGCGGTGCCGTCAGCCGCGGCGTCAGCGCATGGGCTTCGAGATGGTTGACCGCGATCAGCGGCGTGGCATGCACCATGGCGATCGCCTTGGCGGTGGTGAGCCCGACGATGACGCCGCCGATCAGGCCGGGTCCCGCCGCGGCGGCGACGCCGGACAGTTCGGCATAGCCGACACCGGCCTCGCGCATGGCGCGGTCGATCAGTCCGTCGAGCAGATCGACATGGGCGCGGGCGGCGATTTCGGGCACCACGCCGCCATAGGGCGCGTGGTCGTCGATCTGCGAATGTACGATATTGGACAGGATGCGGCCGCTGCCATCCGGCGCGCGTTCGATCACGGCGGCTGCGGTTTCATCGCAGGTCGTCTCGATCCCCAGCACCAGCATCGGTTGGTCGGTCACGCTTGGTCCTTGCATTGTCGGCAGAATAAGGGCTCTTGCTGCCCCTCGCCTAGCATTGCGGGGTCGGCAGGTGCAATCATCCCGCGCCGGGAGCGTGTCCATGGCCATACTCGTCACCCGTCCGCAGCCGGATAATGCCCGCACTGCCGCCGCCTTGCGCGCGCAGGGCCGCGTGGTGCTGCCGGCGCCGATGCTGCGCTTCGAAAAAGTGATGTTCGCGCTGGATGCGGAGACCGATCCCGGCGCCGTCGTCGTCACTTCGGCCAATGCGCTGCGCGGCCTCGCCGACCAGCCCGCGGCAAGCGCGCTGTTTCGCCTTCCGGTGTTCGCGGCCGCCGGCGGCGACGCCAACGATCTGCGCGCCCTGCTGACCGCGCGGGCGCAGCCCGTCAAGCCGCTGCTGTATCTTGCCGGCGCCGACCTGTCGCGCGATCTCGCGGCCGAACTCGGCAGCCGCGGCTTCCAGGTCCTCACCCACACCACCTATCGCATGGCCCCGGTGCCGGAACTGCCCGACGACGTGACCTCAGCCTTCGCCGCCGGCGAGGTCGAAGCCGTGCTGCATTATTCCCGCCGCAGCGCCCGGGCCTTCTTCCAGGCTGCCGGCCGGGCCGGAGTCGAGATCTCGGCGCTGGCGATTCCGCAGCTCTGCCTGTCCAAGGCGATCGCGACCGTCGCCCATGATGCCGGGGCGACAAAAGTCATGGCGGCGGCCACGCCGGATGAGGATGCCTTATTCGCGGCACTGGCCCGTGCCATCCCGCTCAATGCGCGCTAGAATCCAGCATTAACAGAGAGGCCACCGAATCCCTGCTAAGGGGACGGGGGTAACGGACGAGGGACTGCATCATGGCCGATGACAACGCAAAAGAATCGGCGACGGGATCGGTTCCAGGCGCGGGCCGGCCCAAGCGCCAGCCGCCGACCCTCGAACTCGCCGCCACTCATGTCGCCGAACGGCCGAAAGCCGGCGAGCAGATCTCGCCATCTGTCCCGGAGACGTCGCCGTCCGACACGTCGCCTTCCGATGCGCCGCTTCCCAACACAGCGTCTGCTGACACGTCGTCTTCCGACACGGTATCCTCCGACACTTCATTCCACGACACTTCATCATCCGATACGTCGCCCTCTGACATGCCGCCGGGCGATGCCGCCGAGCCGAGCGCGGAGGACCCTGTCGCGACCCCTACATCCCGCGACAAACCGTCCTTGCTGCCATCCGTTGCTGCTGGCGCCGTCGCCGGGGCCCTGGTCGCCGCCGCGGCATGGTTCGCGCTGGACGGCATGATGCCGTCAGACAATTCCGAAGCGGATGCGCTGGCAACGCGGGTCAGCCAGCTCGAGGCCCGCCCACAGCCCAAGCCGGCCGCTGCGGACCCTGGTCTGGCCGCCCGCATCGACGGCGTCGAAAAATCCGTGGCAGCGCTGCGCAGCGATCTTGCCGCCGCGAAAACCCAGTCGGAGCGCGCGAGCGCCGAGATCGCCACGCTCAAATCCGCGCCGCGCACGAGCACCGCCGTGGTCGATCTGGCGCCGATCACCGAGCGCCTCAACGAGATCGAGCGCGCCACCGGCGATCTGAAAACCTCTGCCGAGCGACAGCACGCGAAGCCCGTCGATGATCCCGCCTTGCGGCGTACCGTCGCCGCAGCGTTGCTCGATACGTCGGTGCGGCAAGGCGAGCCCTATGCTGCAGCCCTTGCCGCGGTGAAACCGCTCGCCGCCAATCCCGCGCAACTGGCGCCGCTCGAGACGTTTGCCGCATCCGGCGTGCCGCAGGATGCCGCGCTTAGCCGCGAACTGCTCGCGCTGCTGCCGAAGCTGAAGCCGGCGCAAACCGACGCCGTATCGTCCAATGACGGCTTGCTGGATCGTCTGCAGGCCGGCGCTGCCAGGCTGGTGCGGATCGAGCGCAACGATGCCGCCGGCAGCGGCGATCGCAGCGCCGTCGCCCGGGCCGCCAACGCCGCGCGCGGCAACGATATCGCCACTGCGAAACGCGAATTGCTGAGTCTCGCGCCGGGCGAACGCAGCGTCGTGCAGCCATGGCTCGACACGCTCGCCGCGCGCGACGCGGCGCTGGCAGCCTCCCGTCAATTCGCAGCCGACGCAATGGCGGCGCTCTCCAAACCAGCGCCGTGAGCCCCCGATGATCCGTATCGTTGCCTTCCTCATTGTGATCGCACTGCTGGCTTTCGGCGCTGCCTGGGTGGCCGACCAGACCGGCGACGTCGTGCTGTCCTGGGGCGGCTGGACACTGTCGACCTCGCTGCCGGTATTCGTGCTGGCGCTCGGTCTCGTGATCGTCGCCGGCCTGCTGTCGCTGTGGCTCGCGTTCAGCCTGTGGCGGGCGCCGGCGCGCTATCGCCGCCACCGCCGTGCCAAGCGTCAGGCGCGCGGTCGCCATGCCGTCACCCAGGGCTTGCTGGCCATCGGCCAGGGCGACGGTGCCGTGGCCAAGCGCCATGCCGGTGTCGCCAGACGCCTGGCATCGGATGATCCGCTGGCGCTGCTGCTGCATGCCCAGTCCGCCCAGCTCGATGGCGATCGCGCCGGGGCGCATCGCGCGTTCCAGGCGATGGCGGAGCGGCAGGACACCCGCCTGCTCGGCCTGCGCGGCCTGTTCATCGAGGCGCAGCGCAGCGACGATCCGGTCGGCGCCGTGGCGCTGGCCGAAGAAGCGCTGAAGCTGGCGCCGAATTCCACCTGGGCGGCGCAGGCCGTGCTCGGCTTCCGCTGCGCGCAGTCGGATTGGACCGGCGCGCTGAAAATTCTCGACGCCAATCTGGCGTCCGGCCAGATCGATCGCGTCGGCTTCCGCCGCCAGCGCGGCGTGCTGCTGGCCGCCCGCGCGCTCGATCTCGAAACCAGGGATCGCGACCTTGCCCGCGACAGCGCCATGGAGGCCGTCCGGCTGGCTCCGACGCTGATTCCCGCCGCCGTGCTCGCCGCCCGGTTTCAGAGCGAGGCGCATCAGATCCGCCGCGCCATGAAGATCATCGAGACGGCCTGGCAAGCGCAGCCGCATCCGGATCTGGCCGACGCCTATGCCCATGTGAAACTCGGCGATTCCGCGCGCCAGCGGCTGCAGCGCGTCGAGACGCTGGCGGCCAAGGCGCCCGGCCATGTGGAAGGCGCGCTGGCCATCGCCCGCGCCGCCATCGACGCCGCCGAATTCGGCAAAGCGCGTGAGGCGCTGACACCGTTCATCGCCGAGCCGACCCAGCGCGTCGCCATGCTGATGGCCGAACTGGAACGCGCCGAACATGGCGACAGCGGCCGGGCCCGCGCCTGGACGCTGCGCGCCGTGCGCGCCCGCCATGATCCGGTCTGGACCGCCGACGGCTATGTGTCGGAACGCTGGCGCCCGGTGTCGCCGGTCAGCGGCCGCATCGATGCCTTCCAGTGGCAGCCGCCGCTGGCCGCGCTGCCGTCCGGCGACGCCGATCCGCTGGCCTCGCTGGACGCCGAGATCCTGCGCGAAACCGTGCTGGCGCCGCCGCGCCCTGCGTTGCAGCCGGTGGCCGAGCCGGCCTTGGCCGTGCCGATCGCCGACAAGCCGCGGGAGCCCATCCTGACACCGGCGGCTGGGCCCAAGCCCGATGAGAAGTCTGAAGCGGAGCCCAAATCGGAGTTCAAGCCGGAGCTCAAACCTGAGCCAGAGCCTGAGCCCGAAGCAGATCCGGAGCCGGACAACACCGCTTTCGACAACCCGCCCGCGCCGCGCCCGGAGCCCGCGCCGACCCCGGTGTTTCGCTCCCGCGCCGATCTCGGCAAGGATGCCAAACCCGCGGCAGCCATCCCCGCCGTGATCCCGCTCGTCCGCGCGCCGGACGATCCCGGGGTGGACGACGACGATCGTTACCGCGACGAATTCGCCGAACTCAACGCAGGCCAGCAACAAGGCGGCTGGCGCGGCTTCCTGCGCCGCCTGGGCGGCTAGGGTTGCAATCGGTCGGGAACGTTCCCTCTCCGGCAAGCGGGGGAGGGAGCCAAACGACCATCGCGCGGCCCCAGTCTCGCCTTGCAAAACCGGGGAGCGAACGATATCAGAGCCCTATCGCGACCGGCTGCCCAGCCGAATCGCGACCATGGTTCGCCGCAATAGCTCAGTTGGTAGAGCACGTCATTCGTAATGACGGGGTCACAGGTTCGAGTCCTGTTTGCGGCACCATCGATCTACGGCGCTTCGCCGGGACCTTTTGCTCCCGCGCTTTGACCTTCGCGCTTCGACGCCCTATTTTACCCCGATAGTTCCGCATCTTACCCCCGAGCCTCCCATGTCCGCCTCGCTGAAAGCCATCGACGGATCGGCTGATCTGCCGGTTCTGATGAACGACCTCGCTGCGCGCGCCCGCGCGGCAGCCCGGGTGCTGGCGGTGGCGCCGACGGCGCAGAAGAATCGCGCGCTGGCGGCAATGGAGGCGGCGATCCGCGCTGGCGCTGCGGCGATTCTGGCGGCCAATGCCGAGGACGTCGCCGAGGTCCGCGCCAATGGTGCGACCGCGGCGTTCATCGACCGCCTGACCCTGACCGAGGCGCGCGTGCAGGCGATGGCGGATGGCATTCGCGTCATCCATGACATCGCCGATCCCGTCGGGCGTGTGTCCGAGAGCTGGCAGCGGCCGAATGGCATGACCATCGAGCGGGTCCGGGTGCCGCTCGGCGTCGTCGGGGTGATCTTCGAGAGCCGGCCGAATGTCGCGGCCGATGCCGGCGTGCTGTGCCTGAAGTCGGGCAATGCGGTGATCTTGCGCGGTGGCTCCGACAGTTTTCGCTCCTGCCGCGCCATTCATGAATGCCTGGTGCAGGGCCTGCGCGAAGCCGGGCTGCCGGAAGCGGCGATCTCGCTGGTGCCGACGCGCGACCGTGCGGCGGTGGGATTGCTGCTGACTGGTTTGAATGGCGGGGTCGATGTGATCGTGCCGCGCGGCGGCAAGAGCCTGGTCGCACGTGTCGAGGCGGAGGCGCGGGTGCCGGTGTTTGCGCATCTCGAAGGCGTCAATCACATCTATGTGGATCGTGCCGCCAAACTCGATATGGCGAAGGCGATCGTACTGAATGCGAAGATGCGGCGGCCCGGCGTCTGTGGCGCCACCGAAACGCTGCTGATCGATCGCGCCGTGGCCGGCACGCATCTGCAGCCGCTGGTGGCGTTGCTGCTCGATGCCGGCTGCGAAGTGCGCGGCGATGCCGCCGTGCAGGCCTCCGACGGACGCGTGAAAGCCGCGACCGATGCCGATTGGGACACCGAATACGAGGATGCGATCATTTCCGCGCGCGTGGTCGATGGGCTCGACGATGCGCTGGCGCATATTCACGCGCACTCCTCGCATCACACCGATGCGGTCGTGACCGAAGACGATGCGGTGGCGACGCGGTTTCTCAACGAAGTCGATTCCGCCATCGTGCTGCATAACGCCTCGACGCAATTCGCCGATGGCGGCGAGTTCGGCTTCGGGGCCGAAATCGGAATCGCCACCGGCAAATTCCACGCCCGCGGCCCGGTTGGCGCCGAGCAATTGACCAGCTTCAAATATCGCGTCCATGGCACCGGGCAGACCCGGCCATGAGCGACGGCCTGCGGGCGCCGCGATCACCGGTCTATCGGCACGGCTTTCCGCCGATGGCGCCCGGCTTGCGGATCGGGCTGCTCGGCGGATCGTTCAATCCGCCCCACGCCGCCCATCGCGCCGCGACCTTGTTCGCCATGAAGCGGCTGCAGCTGGATGTCGTCTGGTGGCTGGTGTCGCCGGGTAACCCACTGAAGGATCGCGGTAATCTGCACGATCTCGCCGAGCGTGCCGAGGCGGCCGCCAGGGTCGCGAACCATCCGCGGATCGTCATCAGCTGTCTCGAAAGCGTCATCGGCACCCGCTATACGATCGACACTATCATTCATCTCGGCCGGCGATGCCCGCAAGCACGATTCGTCTGGATCATGGGAGCCGACAATCTCGCCCAGTTTCACCGCTGGGGGCGCTGGCAGGAGATTGCGCAGCGGATTCCGCTCGCCATCATCAATCGCGCTTCGTCGGATCCGGCCTCGCAAGGTTGCCGGGCCCTGTCCGCAAGAGCGCCGCACGCTTTCGCCCGTTTTCGTGTCCCGGAGCACCGATCCAGGTCGCTGG
The DNA here is from genome assembly GCA_026400425.1 of Hyphomicrobiales bacterium. GTDB lineage: Bacteria > Pseudomonadota > Alphaproteobacteria > Rhizobiales > Xanthobacteraceae > Tardiphaga. Next base: position 12,369 of record JAPLPC010000147.1, read on the forward strand.
TGACGCGGAAGGCGCCCGCATGGACGTTCCTGACCGGCCTGAAACTGACCCTGTCCTCGACCCGGCTGCGGAACCCGGACGGCAGCTGGAAAAGCTGAGTCAAAACGCGAGTCCCCTGCAACCACGAGACGTGCTAGGATGTTCGCATGCTGGACCAAGGGTCCGGCAACCCCATATGCGTATATGATCAACCGGGCGCCGGATTCGGCGATCCCCCACCGAAAGGAATGGTCACCTGGCCACCTCATCGTCCAAGTCCGGCACTTCAAAGTCCGTCGCTTCAAAGTCCGGCATTTCAAAGTCCGGCGCTGCCAAGAAGGCTTCGTCGAAAGCTGCCGCTGCATTGAAAACCGCTTCATCCGAAAAGAAGGCTTCGGTGAAGTCCGCTTCCGCCAAGAAGGCTCCAGCCGGAAAGGCTGCGGCTGACAAGGATGCGAAGAAAGCTCCGGCCAAGAAGGTTACCAAGGTCGCCGCTGCGCCGAAGAAAGCTGTAGCTCCCAAATCAACCAAACCGACCGCGAGCAAGGCCGTCATCGGCAAGAAGCCCGCGCCGAAGAAAGCCGTCGCCGCAGATGCCGTGCGTGACAGCGCGACCGAGACGTTGAAGCTGGTGCTGGCGCGCCTCGACGACATGAAGGCCGAAGAGACCGTCACCATCGACCTGCGCGGCAAGTCGGCTTTCTCCGATTATCTCGTCGTCACCACCGGACGATCGAACCGCCACGTCGGCGCCGTCGCGGAGAATGTCGCCAAGGGTCTCAAGGAAGCGGGACAGAAGAAGCTGCACGTCGAAGGCATGACCAATTGCGATTGGGTGCTGATCGATACCGGCGAAGTCATCCTGCATGTGTTCCGCCCGGAAGTGCGCGAGTTCTACAATATCGAGCGGCTCTGGGCGCAGCCCGGTCCGGACGAATCGCGCGTCAGCCTGAAGGCGGTTTGACTCCGTAAACTGTAGGGTGGGCAAAGGCGCGAAGCGCCGTGCCCACCTCAAGCCTTTGAACAGATCGATCGTGGACAGATCGATCGTGAGGCGGTGGGCACGCTTTGCTTTGCCCACCCTACGGGACGGCGATCATGTTAGGCTCTGCCGATGCATCTCCTCGTCATCTCCATCGGCAAACTCAAGCAAGGCCCGGAACGCGAACTGGCCGAGCGGTATCGCGAACGGTTCGACGATATCGGGCGCAAGCTCGGCTTCCGCAGCTTGACCATCCATGAGATTCCGGAGAGCCGGGCGCGCGATACGGCGACCCGGATGGCCGAGGAGGGCGCGGCGATCGCCGCACTGATTCCGGATAAGGCGATCCTCGTCACTCTGGACGAGCGCGGCTCGAGCATTGATAGCGCCGGCTTTGCCCGTCATGTTGGCAAGGCACGGGACGAATCGGTGTCACATTATGTTTTTGTCATCGGCGGCGCCGACGGACTTTCGCCCGAATTGCGGCGCAAAGCCAAACTCAGCATCGCCTTCGGCGCGGCGACCTGGCCGCACCAGTTGGTTCGCGTCATGGTCTTGGAACAGATTTACCGGGCGGCCACCATTCTTGCTGGTCACCCCTATCATCGCGTGTAAAGGCGCTTTCGAAACCTTGATGCTGTCGCTGCGGCCATCTCACCGTGACTTCGGACGACGTGCCGCGTCGGTTCCGGTCGTGCTGCTGTCTGCAGGCCTGGTCGGTATCGGCATCGAATCCGCCACTGCGCAGACGGCGCCGCTATTGCAACAGCCAGTGTCGCAACAGCAGGACGCCGCAGCGCCGGCGACGGATCTCATTCGCCAGCGCGAACAGGAATTGCAGGCGGCGCGCGAGCAGCAGCAGAAGGCGGCAGAGCTTCAGGCCAAACTGAAAGCCGACATTGCGGCGATCGGTCAGGATCGCGGCAAGCTCAATCAGCAATTGATCGACATCGCCGCGCGTGTGCGCGGCGTCGAAGCCAAGATCGACGATGCGGAAGGTCGGTTGCGTCCGCTCGACGCGCGCGAACGCGAAATCAGGACGTCGCTCGATTCGCGCCGCGGCGAGATTGCCGAAGTTCTCGCAGCACTGCAGCGCGCCGGTCGTCGTGCGCCGCCGGCTTTGCTGGTACGCCCCGAAGATGCCTTGCAGTCGTTGCGGACGGCGATGCTGCTTGGCGCGGTGGTGCCGGACATGCGCGGGCGGGCCGAGAAGCTGGCCGCCGATCTCGGCGAACTGGTGAATGTGCGCAAAGTGATTTCCAGCGAGCGCGATCAACTCGCGCTCGATCGCGACAAGCTCAAGGAAGAGCAGGCCCGCCTCGCCTCGTTCACCACCGAGCGGCAGCGCCAACTCGCGGCCGTCGAAAAAGACATGGATGCGGAGAACGCGCGGGCCGTCGCCCTGGCGCGTCAGGTGGACAGCCTGCAGGGGCTGGTCGCCAAGATGGAGCAGGAGTCCAAGGCGGCGGCCAAGGCAGCCCAGACCGCGAGCTTGCAAGGCACCCCGGCCGATCTCGCCAACGGCAAGCCGAATGTCGAGGGTCTCAAGAATGCCGGCCGCATGGCACCGGCGATCGCCTTCGCTTCGGCCAAAGGGCTGCTGGCAATGCCGGTCAACGGCATCCGGCTGCGGAACTATGGCGCTGCGGATGGTGTCGGTGGCATCGAAAAGGGCATCTCGCTGGCCGCGCGCGCGGGCGCGCAGGTCACAACCCCGTGTGATGGCTGGGTGGTCTATTCCGGACCGTTCCGCAGCTACGGACAACTCTTGATCCTCAATGCCGGTGGCGGATATCATATCCTGATCGCCGGGATGGAGCGTATATCGGTGAACATTGGTCAGTTCGTGCTGGCCGGGGAACCCATCGCGGTGATGGGGGCGTCTTCCCGGGTAGCCTCGGTGCTTGCAGCTGCAACGCCGACTGCTAATGCAAGCCAACCTGTGCTTTATATCGAGTTCCGTAAGGCCGGCACTCCAATTGATCCTGGTCCCTGGTGGGCCGCTAACGAAGGCGAAAAGGTTCGCGGATGATGCGCAAGACTTCCATAATTCTGCTGAGTGCCGCAACCGGCGCCGCCTTGACGCTGTTCGTCACGCAGCCTCGTGCCGTGTTCATGGGGACGAGCGCCCGCGCCGCCACCTCGGATACCTATCGCCAGCTCAATCTGTTCGGCGACGTATTCGAACGCGTGCGCAGCGACTATGTCGAGAAGCCGGACGACAGCAAAATGATCGAGTCCGCGATCTCCGGCATGCTGACCGGTCTGGATCCGCATTCGAGCTACATGGATGCCAAGAGCTTCCGTGACATGCAGGTGCAGACCCGCGGCGAGTTCGGCGGTCTCGGCATCGAAGTCACCATGGAAGACGGCCTGATCAAGGTGGTGTCGCCGATCGACGATACGCCAGCGTCGAAGGCCGGCGTCATGGCCAACGACATCATCACCAATCTCGACGACGAAGCCGTGCAGGGCCTGACCCTGAACCAGGCCGTCGAAAAGATGCGCGGTCCGGTGAACACCAAGATCAAGCTCAAGATCATCCGCAAGGGTGCGGACAATCCGCTCGACGTCACCCTCGTGCGCGACAATATCCGCGTCCGCTCGGTGCGCGCGCGCGTCGAAGACAACGACATCGCCTATATCCGCATCACCACCTTCAACGAACAGACCACCGAAGGCCTGAAGCGCGAGATCGCGGCGCAGACCGCAGCGATCGGCGCCGACAAGGTGAAGGGCTACATCATCGACCTGCGCAACAATCCGGGCGGTCTGCTGGAAGAAGCGGTCACGGTGTCGGACGCGTTCCTCGATCGCGGCGAGATCGTCTCGACGCGCGGTCGCAATGCCGAGGAAACCCAGCGCCGCACGGCGCATACGGGCGACCTCACCAAGGGCAAGCCGGTGGTCGTGCTGGTCAATGGCGGCTCGGCCTCGGCGTCGGAAATCGTCGCCGGCGCCCTGCAGGACCACAAGCGCGCGACCATTCTCGGCACGCGTTCGTTCGGCAAGGGCTCGGTGCAGACCATCATCCCGCTCGGTTCGGGCAATGGCGCACTGCGCCTGACCACGGCGCGCTACTACACGCCGTCGGGCAAGTCGATCCAGGCCAAGGGCATCGTGCCGGACATCGAGATCGTGCAGGACGTGCCTGACGAGCTGAAGTCGCGTACCGACACCAAGGGCGAAGCCTCGCTGCGTGGCCATCTGAAGAACGACGGCGACGAGAAGACCGGCTCGCAGTCCTACGTGCCGCCGGACGCCAAGAACGACAAGGCGCTGAAGGCTGCGGCCGATCTGCTGCACGGCATCAAGGTGACCTCGAACGCCATCGTGACCCAGCCGGAGGTGAAGGCCTCGCAGAACGACAACAAGCCGGCCGGCGACAAGCCCGCCGAGAGCAAGCCCGCCGACAAGCCGGCAGCCAAGCCGAACTGATCCGGCTGATGTCGAAGTCATAAGAGAAGGGCGTCCTGCGGGGCGCCCTTTTTTCTGGTTTGTCTATTCTCTGAATAATGTCACCTGCGACGGCGCTGATTCACCTCTCCCCACCGGGGAGAGGTCGCGCACTGGCGCGGGTAAGGAAGCTTCACTCTACGTCACGTGCGGCTCCCCTCTCCCGCTCCGTCTTCGCTGCGCGACGCCGGATCGACCTCTCCCCGGTGGGGAGAGGTGACCGAGCGTCGTTGGTTGTCTGAATTGTAAGGTGTGCAAAGGCGCCCTTGCGCGGTGCCCGCCATCTGCGTCTCAGGCATTGGTGGTAGGCACGCTGCGCTCTGCCCCCCTACGATCGCGGCTCACTTGAATGCGATCGATGCCGCGATCTTCTCGATGGCCGGCTTCAACTCTGCGCGGCGATCCGCGGCGAAATACGAGATCATCCGCACATAGCGCCCGTTCGGCCCGGCGGCGAAATATTGCAGGAAGCGCTTGTCGCCGTCGGTCTTGCCCTCGAGAAGAACCCCATCGGCGGCGCCGGCGAACGACACTTTCCTTTCGTTATCGATCGTCGCTTTATCCAAATCCCTGGTCTGATGCAGCAGCGTCTTGGCGATCACGGTCGAGTCCTCGCTGAGCACCGGCGTGTTGCCGATTTGCGCGGAGACCACCAGCAGCGGCTGCTCACCCTTCGGATCCGTATCGTTGTCGCCAGCGGTCATCGCCACGGTGCTGCCGGCCATCGTATCGAGCACGCGGAACGGCGCCGCAGGCGCGACCTTGAACGGCAGGCTGGCCAGTTTGTCCGCAACCGACGGCACATCGCCGAGCGACACCGTCGCCAGCATCGCCTTGATGGCGGCATCGTCGAGTTTGGCGGCCGGCATGGCCTGCACGGTGATCATCACCGTGCGGCTGCCTTGCGCCAGTGCGACCCATTTTGCGAGCTTGGTGCCCGCGTTCATCTGCGTGCCGCTGGCGAGGAAAGCCTGGCCCGAAGCGGTCGGCACCTTGTCCAGCGTCGCAACCTCGATGCCCTTCTGCTTGAAGCCTGCACGCACGGCCTGAAGGTTACCGAACAATGCGGACAGCTGCGGCCAAGCTTGCGGTGGCAGTTCGGCGATCAGGATGCTGGATTTCGTTGTCGGATCGGCAAAGCCCGCGAAATCCGTGGCCGGCGTAAAGCCCGCCGGTGGCGTCATGGTCACCGTGGTGCCGTTCACCCGCTGTGAAGTCTGCGCGGCGGCATCGGGCGGCAGCAGGCTACACGCCACGATGCATGAGAGAACAACGGCGGTTCGGCGGATGGCATTCGCGCTCATCATCTGTCCTTCGTTTCGATCGTCAGTGCGTGGTTGTCGTCCTGAAAGCCAGTGCGGTTCTGTTTCGATACAAAAAAGCCTGCCGTCATGAGATGACGACAGGCTCTTTTACTCAACGCTTACGCAACTCTACTGAACGCAACGCTACTGAACCTTGCAGAACAGGAACGCGATACGCTGTTGGTCTTACATGACCTCTGCAACGACCTTGCCGACGCCGCGGCTGGTCAGGCCGATGGCGCTCGCCGCGCCCTTGGAGAGGTCGAGCACGCGACCGCGGATGAACGGGCCGCGATCATTGACGGTGACGACGACGCTGCGGCCGCCATGAGTCACGCGCAGCTTGGTGCCGAACGGCAGCGACCGATGCGCAGCGGTCATGGCATTCTGATTGAAGCGAGCCCCCGAAGCGGTCTTGTTGCCGGCTTCGTTGCCGTAGAAGGATGCGACCCCGGAGAAGCTGCGGCCGCCGCGCGAAGCGGGCGCTGCAGCGGGAGCGGTGAAAGGCGCGAACGGGCCGATCGACGCATTGGCTTCGAATGGATTGGATTGGGCCGCGGCTTTCTTGGCGGCGTGATGATAGTGATGCTTGTGGTGATGGCGGTGCTTGGACTTGGCCGAAGCTTCCGAAACCGATCCCCCAAATGCGACTGTCGCGGCAATCAGTGCAATCGCCAGACGCGGCTGGGTCAAAGAGCCCAGCGCAAACTTTCCGTAACGCAGCATATATTGTCGTCCTCAGATAGTATTACCACAGCCGTGGCAAGTGGACCCCCGTCCCGATTTCGCTGAGGCCGCGTTTGACGAGGTATTGAGGCGTAAAGTGGGCGAAGAAATCGTTCCATTTCGCGATGTAATATCTTGTGATCAGGCCGGAGTTCGTTTGAGGACTGCTTTAACGATTTGTTAACCGTTACTTCTTTCTCCCATTACTTCACTATACTGAACAGCGAAGTGAAAATCGCGTGACGAAAGTTTTCGTTAAGTAATCGTCAACGATGCGACGCCTGATGCCGCCTAACAGTCTGCTCCGCGGGGAGCGGTGATCACGGCGACGCTCACCCGACACGCACCGTCATGTGAATTGCGGCGCCTGACGGAATCGCATCAACTGCGACGGCGTGCCGTTCGGCCTGCGATATCATCCGGCCAACGGAGCCGGCCCGATCGCTGAAAATCACGCCCCGTAATTTCGTCTCGCGGTTCGCTGAAACGATTCTTCGCTGCTGCCTGCGACAAGGCATCACCAAACGCTTTCGTCGCGTTGCAAGGCCGTGCAGGCCATGCTAGCAAAGCCGCGATTTGAACGGGCGGGGGCGCTCTGCCGCTGCCTGAAGAATCGAAGTCCCGCTTGAATTCCAAGGACTTGGATCGCTAGGCGCCGCTCTTTCGGCGATTCTTGCGGCGATGGGTTTCCCTTGTGAATTTGACAGCCTGAAGAGCACAATTCGTGGCAGCAGAAGATCCGTCGGTTTCGGGAGTGTCCGGTCGTTACGCAACAGCCCTGTTCGAGCTGGCGCGCGACGAAAAGTCCGTCGATGCGGTGAAGGCCGATCTCGACAAATTCGCAGCATTGCTGAACGAGAGTGCCGATCTGTCGCGCCTCGTGCGCAGCCCGGTTTTCACCGCCGACGAGCAGCGCAAGGCGCTCGGCGCGGTGCTTGCCAAGGCCGGGATCTCGGGCGTTGCAGCCAATTTCATCAGCGTTCTCAACGCGAACCGTCGTTTGTTCGTGGTCAGCGACGTGATCCGCGCGTTCAATGCGCTGGTCGCCAAGTTCAAGGGCGAGGCCACGGCTGACGTCACCGTCGCCGAGCAGCTCTCGGACAAGAATCTCGATGCCCTCAAGTCCGCACTGAAGACAGTGACGGGCAAGGACGTCGCGCTCAACGTGAAAGTCGATCCGTCCATCATCGGCGGGCTTGTCGTTAAACTCGGCAGCCGCATGGTCGATAGCTCGCTTCGCACCAAACTCAACTCGATCAAGCACGCGATGAAAGAGGCAGGCTGATGGACATCCGCGCCGCAGAAATTTCCGCAATCCTCAAGGATCAGATCAAGAATTTCGGCCAGGAAGCCGAAGTCTCTGAAGTCGGCCAGGTGCTCTCCGTCGGTGACGGTATCGCCCGCGTCTACGGTCTCGACAATGTTCAGGCCGGTGAAATGGTCGAATTCGAGAACGGCACCCGCGGCATGGCGCTGAATCTCGAAACCGACAATGTCGGTGTCGTTATTTTCGGTGCCGACCGCGAGATCAAGGAAGGCCAGACCGTCAAGCGTACCCGCGCCATCGTGGACGCGCCGGTCGGCAAGGGTCTGCTCGGCCGCGTGGTCGACGGTCTCGGCAATCCGATCGACGGCAAGGGTCCGATCCAGGCCGACAAGCGCATGCGCGTCGACGTCAAGGCGCCCGGCATCA
>JAPLPC010000491.1 GCA_026400425.1 Hyphomicrobiales bacterium
AAGATCGCTGCGATGATCGTCTCTGTCGGCGGCTTCCTGGGAATGGGCGAGCGCTATGTTGCAGTCGCGCCGTCGTCGATCAATGTGCGTTACGACACCGCGAACAACAAGTGGCTCGCGACCATGAACACCACCAAGGACGCGCTGAAGGCAGCTCCGGAATTCAAGTATCCGAAGTAAGCGACGCTCTAAGCCAATCGAACGGCCGTCGGCAGCAATGCCGGCGGCCGTTTCGTTTTGCTGAATGGGGATCGCCTCGTCATCGCGAGCGCGGCCCCATATTTCACAATGAGATGAAGGCGAGATGAGCGTCAGGCGGCTGCTTTGCTCTCCGCCAGATTCGCGAGATCGCGAAGGACATCGGTCGCGCCTTCCAGTCGATCTTCCGGCGTGTCCCATTCCTGTAGGAACACGACCTTCATATCCGGGCGCACCTTCGCAGCGTTACCAAAGCGTCGGATGAACGCCACGAGTTTCTCCGGCTCGGCGAAACTGTTGTCGCGGAATACGATCGACATGCCCTTCGGACCGGCATCGACTTTTTCCACATTGGCGCGTCGACAATAGGCTTTGATGGCGGCAATCTTGAACAGATAGCGCACCTCGTCCGGAAGCACGCCAAAACGATCGCGCAGTTCGGCAGCAAAGTTGTCGATCTCGTCGTCGGTGTCGAGATCTGCAAGACGGCGATAGAGCGATAGCCGCACCGACAGGTCGGCGACGAAATCGTCCGGGATCATCACCGGCATGCCGAGCGTAATGCTTGGGGACCAGCGATCGGCAACCGGCTCGGAGATGCCGGACTTGAGCGCAAGGATCGCCTCTTCCAGCATCGATTGATACAGCTCGAATCCGACCTCCTTGATATGACCGGACTGTTCCTCGCCAAGCAGATTGCCGGCACCGCGAATATCGAGATCGTGCGATGCGAGCTGGAAGCCGGCACCCAGATTTTCAAGCGACTGCAACACCTTCAGGCGGCGCTCCGCCTGCGCCGTGATCTTCTGCTGCGCCGGCAGCGTGAACAATGCGTAAGCACGCAGCTTGGATCGGCCGACACGGCCACGCAACTGGTACAGCTGAGCGAGGCCGAACATGTCGGCGCGATGGATGATCAACGTGTTGGCGTTCGGAATATCGAGGCCCGACTCCACGATGGTCGTGGATAGCAGGATGTCGTACTTGCCGTCGTAGAACGCCGACATAATGTCCTCGATGACGGTCGGCGCCATCTGGCCATGCGCGACGGCAACTTTCATTTCGGGCACATGCTTGTCGAGAAACGCCTTCACATCCGCGAGATCGTCGATGCGCGGCACCACATAGAACGCCTGACCGCCGCGATAACGCTCGCGCAGCAGCGCCTCGCGGATCATCAGCGGATCATGCGGCGCGACGAAGGTGCGGACCGCCAGACGATCGACCGGCGCGGACGCGATGATCGAGAGATCGCGGACGCCGGTGAGCGCCAATTGCAGCGTGCGCGGGATCGGCGTTGCCGACAAGGTGAGCACATGGACGTTGGCACGGAGCTGCTTGAGGCGCTCCTTGTGCGTCACGCCGAAGTGTTGCTCCTCATCGACCACGACAAGGCCGAGATCCTTGAACTTGATCGATTTGCCGAGCAGCGCATGGGTGCCGACGACGATATCGACAGAGCCGTCGGCGAGCCCCTTTTTCGTTGCCGACATTTCCTTTGGCGTCACCAGTCGCGAGGCCTGGGCGACATTGACCGGGAAACCACGGAACCGCTCTGCGAAGTTCCTGGCATGCTGACGCGCCAGCAACGTGGTCGGCACCACGACGGCAACCTGCTTGCCTTCCATGGCGACGCCGAAAGTGGCGCGCATGGCCACTTCCGTCTTGCCGAAGCCGACGTCGCCGCAGATCAGGCGATCCATCGGCTTGCCGCTTTCGAGATCGTGCAGCGCCGCATCGATGGCGTTCTGTTGATCCTCGGTCTCCTCATACGGGAAGCGCGCGCAAAATTCGTCGTAGCTCTCGCGCGGGATCGCGATTCTCTCGGTTTCGCGCAGATGCCGCTCGGCGGCGATCTTGATCAGCTCGGCGGCAATCTGCTGAATGCGGTTCTTGAGTTTGGCCTTGCGCGCCTGCCAGCCGGAGCCACCGAGCTTGTCGAGTTCGACATTGGTCTGGTCCGAGCCGTAACGCGACAACAGCTCGATATTCTCGACCGGCAGATAAAGCTTGGTCTCGTTGGCATAGCGCAGTTCGAGGCAGTCATGCGGCGCGCCACCGACCTCCAGCGTCTGCAGGCCGACAAATCGTCCGATGCCGTGCTCGACATGGACGACGATATCGCCGGCCGACAGGGACGTGACTTCCGAGATGAAATTGTCGAGCTTGCGGCTCGCCTTGCGCGGACGCACGAGGCGATCACCGAGGATGTCCTGCTCGCTGATGACGGCGACGTTGTCGGTCTCGAATCCCGACTCCATGCCGACGACGGCCAGCGAAGCTTCATTGCGCGGCACGGCGTTCACAGCGCGCCACGAATTAACCATCTGCACATTGAGCAGCTTGTGATCCTTCAGCATGCTCGCCATGCGGTCGCGCGAGCCTTCGCTCCACAGTGCGACGACCACTTTCTTGCGCGCCGATTGCAACGACTGGATATGCGCGACGACTCGCTCGAACACGTTGATCGACGTATCCGCACGCTCGGGTGCGAAATCCCGGCCCTGGCGCGCACCGGCATCGACCGTATCCGCCGTCCCTTCGGGGACCGCGAAAGGTGACAACCGCGCCACGGCCGTCCCGTGCAGCCGCTTTTGCCATTCGTCATCGGTTAGATACAGCCGGTCCGGCGGCAGCGGCTTGTAGATGGCGCCGCCGCCTGCCATGCCCATGGCATCCTTGCGGGCCTCGTAATAATCATGGATCTGCTTGAAGCGCTCGCTTGCGGCATCTTCCGCCAGCGGCTGCATCACGATGGTGGTACGATCCAGATAATCGAACAGCGTGTCCATCCGCTCCTGGAACAGCGGCAGCCAGTGCTCCATGCCGGGATGACGACGGCCTTCGCTGACGGCCTCATAGAGCTGATCGTCACGCTCGGGCGCGCCGAACTCGGCGACATAGCCCATGCGGAAGCGGCGGATCGTCTCGGTCACCAACTGGAATTCGGAGACGGGCACCAGATCGAGCCCGCGCATCGCCAGCTGCGTACGCTGAGTTTCAGCATCAAAAGTGCGGATCGATTCGAGACTGTCGCCGAAGAAATCGAACCGCACGGGCATGTCGAGACCGGCGGGAAACAGATCGAGGATGCCGCCGCGCACCGCATATTCACCGGGTTCGCGCACCGTTGATGAGCGGCTGTAACCATTATGCTCCAGCCACGCGACGATATTGTCCATCGGCACCACATTGCCGGGCGCAACCGACAGCGCCTGCGCTGCCACGACGTCGCGCGTCGGCACCCGCTGCACCACGGCGTTGACCGTGGTCAGCACTATCATCGGCTTGTCGCTGCCCGTCAGGCGCGACAGCTGCGCCAGCGCAGTCATGCGCTGCGCAAGGACACCGGCAAAAGGCGACACGCGATCGTAAGGCTGGCAGTCCCAGGCCGGGAATTGCAGCACCGGCAGATCCGGCGCGAAAAACTCCAGCGCGCGTGCCAGTTGCTGCATGCGCGGACCGTCGCGGCACACCACCGCGAGGCTCACGGCAGACGGCTTCGGCCTGGCCGCCAGCGCGCGTGCGAGATCGGCGATGATCAGACCTTCCGCACCTTCGCTCACATTGGCGAAAGTGAGTACCTTGCCGGGCGCCAGTTGCGATGCCGGCGAGGCGACGGGAGATTTCATACCGGCTTATCCAGATTGCGGAACTCTTTGATCCGCGCGAACAGCGGCGTGTGGAATTCCGGCGCGAGCTGGGTGTCGCCGACGAAGGCCGGGTAAAGTTCGGGGTCCTCGAGCGCGATCAGCGCTTCGAGCTGCGTGAGCTCAAGGTCGGCGAGAATGCCGATCTCAGCGTCCGCGAAGCGGCCCAGGATCAGATCCATCTCCCGCGTGCCGCGATGCCAGCAGCGGTACAGCAACCGCTTGCGGCGATCGTCCAGCCCTTCGCTCGATCGTGTCGTTCCCGTCATCCGTCCGTTCCCAACCAGCTGAAGTCAAACGCCAAAAGCCCGGACTTGCCGGGCCGGGTGGATATAGCCATCAACCGACGCGTTGTCAGCACCCGCGCGCGCAATGCCGGCCTGCACGGATTGATTTCGCTCTAGATTGGCTTCAAGTCTGCGATAGCCGGCCTCCTCCGGCCGTTCCATGAGTCGATCCGATGCGCCCTGACGTGCTCAATTCCCTGTTCGCGCCCATCACCGGCATGACCGGGATCGGTCCCAAGCAGGACAAGCTGTTCCGCTTCCTGCTAGGTCGCGACGAGACCCCGCGTATCGTCGATCTGTTGCTGCATCTGCCGGCCAGCGTGATCGACCGGCGCGACCGGCCGAAGATCAACGAAGCCGAAATTGGTGCCATGGTGACGCTGGAAGTGATCGTCGATCGCCACCGCGAGCCGCCGCCCGGCCGGTCGCGGGCGCCGCACCAAGTCTATGCCCATGACGATACCGGCACGGTCACCCTGACCTATTTCCGCACCTATCCCGGCCAGATCGAGAAGCTGCTGCCCGTTGGCGAAAAACGTTACGTGTCCGGCACGACGCAACTGTTCGACGGCATGCTGCAGATCACCCATCCCGACCGGGTGGTGGACGAGGAAGACTTTGCCAAACTATCCGGCATCGATGCGGTCTATCCGCTGACCCAGGGCCTCGCGATCACGGCACTGCGCAAGGCGATCGCGCAGGCGCTGACGAAACTGCCGGAGCTGCCCGAGTGGATCGGCGCCGATGTCATCCGGCGCTGCAAGTTTCCGTCATTCGCCGACGCCCTGCAACGCGTTCACGTCCCGCAAGAGACGACGGACATCCTGCCGGATGGGCCGTTCTGGTCGCGGCTCGCTTATGACGAATTGCTGGCCGGCCAACTTGCATTAGCGCTGGTACGGGCGCAGTTGCGGCGCCCGGCTGGCGATCGCAATGCCGGCGACGGAACCTTGCGTCGGAAGATCATCGACGCCCTGCCCTACGCGCTGACGCCATCCCAGCAGGCGGCATCCGCTGTGATCGCCGATGATCTCGTTCAACCAGTCCGCATGTTGCGTCTGCTGCAAGGCGATGTCGGCTCCGGAAAAACCGTGGTGGCGCTGCTGGCGGCGGCAGCCGCGGCCGAAGTCGGCAAGCAGACAGCCTTGATGGCGCCGACCGAAATTCTCGCGCGCCAGCACGTCAAGACCATCGCGCCACTGGCCGAGCGCGCCGGACTGAGTGTCGCGATCCTGACGGGCCGCGAGAAAGGCCGCGAGCGCAAGGACATTCTGGCGCGATTGCAATCCGGTGAGATCGACTTTCTCGTCGGCACGCATGCCCTGATCCAGGACGACGTGATCTTCAAGTCGCTGGCGCTGGCCGTCGTCGATGAACAGCATCGCTTCGGTGTTCGCGAACGCCTCGCTTTGACCAACAAGGGCGCGGCGGTGGATGTGCTGGTGCTGTCGGCAACGCCGATCCCTCGCACATTGGTGCTGACTTACTTCGGCGACATGGACATTTCCGAACTGCGCGAAAAGCCCGCTGGCCGTCAGCCGATCGAGACGCGCACCTTCTCGGCGAGCCGGCTGCCGGAGATCATCGACGGCGTCGGCCGCGCCGTAGAGAACGGCAAGCTGATCTACTGGATCGTGCCTTTGGTGGAAGAGTCCGAAATGGATGGGCCGAAGCTCACCAATGCGGAGGAGCGCTTCGAAAACCTGCAGCAGCGGTTCGGCGACAAGGTCGGCCTTGTCCACGGCCGCATGCGCGGCCCGGAGAAAGATGCCGCAATGGCGCGCTTCGCCGCCGGCGAAACCCAGATTTTGGTCGCCACCACGGTGGTCGAAGTCGGCGTCGATGTGCCCGCGGCAACGATCATGGTGATCGAGAATGCCGAGCGCTTCGGTCTCGCGCAATTGCATCAGTTGCGCGGTCGCATCGGCCGTGGCTCCGAGGCCTCGACTTGCCTGTTGCTGTATCGCGAGCCACTCGGCGAGATCGCCAAGAAGCGGCTCACGGTCATCAAGGACTCGACCGATGGCTTCCGCATCGCCGAGGAAGACCTCAAATTGCGCGGCGAAGGCGACGTGCTGGGAACACGACAAAGCGGCCTGCCCGGCTACCGCATCGCGCGTTCCGAAGTGCACGCCCAGTTGATCACGCAGGCGCGCGACGAAGCGCTACGGATTTTGCAGGATAATCCGAAACTCATCGGGCCCCGCGGCGAGGCATTACGCTGCCTGCTTTATCTCTATGAGCGTGACGAAGCGATCTCCCTGCTGGGGGCGGGATAGCTCATCCAGCCGCGAACCGTGCGAACAGCGTGCGGCCCACTGTCCAGCATGCGCTCGGAATCGTGGGAGAGCCGATGAACGTCATGGCGAGCACGCTCAATACAGCATTTGCAATCCACCACGGCCGCTCGGGCGTCGAAAATCCCAAGCCCGAACAGGCGATGCTGACGATGAAAGCGGCGTAGGCCGTCCAGACGGAAAGCCAGGGATGGCCATAGCCGGCAATCCGGACTTCGGTCACGGCCGTCACCAAAACGCTGACGACGATGACTGCCCAGACGAGTGGGGCCGTCTTCAAACTACGCATTTGCCCGCCTCGACTGACATCGCCCCTGGTTCAAAGAGGATGAGCCTCAATCCACTCTGGCTGGCACCTTGGCCGTCTGCGCGGCGCGCGAGTTCTTCGCCATCTCCGCGAGGGCAGCGATCTTCTTTTGCGGATCGGAGCCCGGCTGCACCACGCCCGCGGACATAATCAAAGTCGCTGCGGCTTCTGCGGACATGTCGATCTCGATCAGCTTGCTTTTCGGAACATAGAAGAAAAAGCCGGTGGTCGGATTCGGCGCGCAAGGCAGGAATACGGAGACATGTTCCTCTTCGCTCGGCAGCTTGCTCGACACCTCGACGCTCGGCGGCTGCGAGATCAGAACGATCGACCACATGCCCGGCGACGGAAACTCCACCATGCCCACTTTACGAAAGCTGGATCCGTTGCCCGAGAACAGCGTCTCGAACACCTGCTTGAGTCCGCGATAAATGGCGCGCACCACCGGCATACGCCCGAGCAGTCGGTCGCCGAGATCGACCAGCGAACGCCCGATCAGGTTGGCGGTGAGGAAGCCTAGCAGCGTCAACGCCACGAACGCGACGACGAGACCGGAGCCGGGTACGCCGTAAGGCAGCCACTGCTCAGGCCGATACGCCTCCGGGATCAGCGGCCGGACCAGCCCGTCGACCCAGGTGACGAACCACCAGGTCAGATAAAAGGTAATCGCGATCGGCCCGGCGACGATCAGGCCGGTCAGAAAGTAATTCCGCACACGCGCCATGAAGCCGCGCGGGGCATCCGGCGGAAGTTCGCCCAACAGCGGGGTCGGCGGCGGATCATTCGGCTGCATTGAAAACTCGGTGTCAGCTTGGCGGTCACGACATGCGCGTGCATGCCGACCTGTTGCAGGAGCACCTTAGCAGCATTTCCCCACTGCGGGGGAAGCCAACGCGCGGACAAAGCCGCCCACACGGCGGCGAAAGCGGAAAAATGCCCCTCTGAAAGCATCACGATCCGTCCGCCCTGCGACAATCCGGCCTATTCCACGGTCACCGATTTCGCAAGGTTTCGCGGCTGATCGACATCGGTGCCCATGATGACGGCGGTGTGATAGGCGAGCAGTTGCACCGGTATGGCGTAAACCAGGGGCGTGAACGCGGCAGCCATATCAGGCATCACGATCGTGACCATGGAGTCCACCGTCGCCTCCTCGGCGCCCTTGGCATCGGTCATCAGGATGATCCGGCCGCCACGGGCGGCCACCTCCTGCATGTTGGACACGGTCTTGTCGAACACCCTGTCGTAGGGCGCGATCACCACCACCGGCATGGTCTCGTCGATCAGCGCGATCGGGCCATGTTTGAGCTCGCCGGCGGCATAGCCCTCGGCGTGGATATAGGAGATTTCCTTCAGCTTCAGCGCACCCTCGAGGGCCAGCGGATAGCTGGTGCCACGACCGAGATAAAGCACGTCCTTCGACTTCGCGATGTCGCGCGCGAGCTTTTCGATCTCGTGTTCGTGCGTGAGCGCTTCGGTCATCAGACGCGGGATTTCGATCAAGCCGTGGACGAGCTTGGCCTCGTCCGCATCGGACAACTCGCCGCGTGCCTTGCCTGCGGCGACCGCGAGTGCCGCGAGCGTCATCAACTGGCAGGTAAACGCCTTGGTCGAAGCGACGCCGATTTCCGGGCCGGCCAGCGTCGGCATCACCGTTTCGCTTTCGCGGGCAATCGTGGAGGTCGGCACGTTGACCACGGCCAGCGTGTGCATGCCCTGCTCTTTCGCGTAGCGCAGTGCAGCCAGCGTGTCCGCGGTCTCGCCGGATTGAGAAATGAAGATCGCAAGATCCCCCTTGCGCACCGGCGCTTCGCGGTAGCGGAATTCCGAAGCGACATCGACTTCCACCGGAAGACGAGCGAAGCGCTCGAACCAGTATTTGGCGACAAAACCGGCATAGCTCGCGGTGCCGCAAGCCGTGATCGAAATGCGCTGGATCTCGTTGAAGTCGAACGGCAATTGGCCCGGCAGTGCGACGCGTTCGGTGGCCATATCCACGTAACGCGCCAGCGTGTGACCAACGACCTCGGGCTGTTCGTGAATTTCCTTGGCCATGAAGTGGCGATAATTCGCCTTGTCGACCATGAAGGCCGACGCGCCGGACTTCAAAACCTCACGCTTCGCAGGCCTGTTGCTCTCATCGAAGATCTCGCAGCCCGCATGGCTCACCACCACCCAGTCGCCGTCTTCGAGATAGCAGATGTCATCGGTGAAGGGAGCCAATGCGATGGCGTCGGAGCCGAGATACATTTCGCCATCGCCGAAGCCGACGGCCAAGGGCGAGCCCTTGCGCGCGCCGATCATGAGGTCATCATGATTCCGGAACAAGAAGGCCAGCGCGAAAGCGCCTTTCAGTCTTGGCAGCGCCTGCTTCACCGCTTCGACGGGCTTGGCACCCTTCTTGATGAAGGAATTGACGAGATGGGCGACGACTTCCGTATCGGTCTCGCTGGTGAATACCGCGCCCTGCTTTTCGAGCTCGATGCGCAATTCGCGAAAATTCTCGATGATGCCGTTGTGGACGACGGCAACGCCTTCGGCAGCATGCGGATGCGCATTGGCCTCGGTGGGCTTGCCGTGGGTCGCCCAACGGGTGTGGCCGATGCCGATATGGCCGGCCATTGGCTGTTGGCCGAGCTTCGTCTCGAGATTTTTGAGCTTGCCCTCGGCGCGGAGGCGCACGACGTCGCCCCCCTCCAATGTCGCAACGCCGGCGGAGTCATAGCCCCGATATTCGAGGCGCTTCAGCGAATCCACGATCTGCTCGGCGACCGGTCCACGCCCCAAAATTCCGACGATGCCGCACATAAATATCTGATCCCCACTATAAAAGTCGCGGCCCCCGAATGCCGGAACCGGTATCGGACCCCTCTTAACGAGAATCTCGAATACGTTGGTACTCAAGAATTATTGCCGATTGAGACAAGTCGAGCTCTGTCCGCGACAATTTTGCGCGATGCATTTAACAAAGCCTCAACACAGTTGCGAAAGGCTTGCCGGTGCAAGGGAGGCACCGCCATGTGGGAGCCGCGAAATCCGAGAGAGCCCCGATCCATCGCGGGAACGCGTCTGCGGCAGATCCAGATGCACAACAGTCGGCTGGCTCACTGGCCACCGCCCCTGCGCGATACCATCACCCCTCCGTTGCACGAGCCGCTACCGAATGCTCTGCCAGACGAGCCGGCCAAGACGCCGCGGCGGCGGAACTGGTTCTTCAAGGGCAAACCCGGCAACTGATAGCGATCGTCGACCGCGTCACTTGGATTTCTTCAATCCCGCATGCTTGTCACGAAATCGCTTGCCCCAACCTTCCTTGGTCGCGACGTCATTCCGCTCGACTGCGAGCGCGTCGTCCGGCACGTCACGCGTAATCACCGAACCGGAGCCGATATAGGCGCCGCTGCCGATCCTGACCGGCGCCACCAGCGATGAGTTCGAACCGACAAAAGCGCCGGCTCCGATGATGGTCTTCGCCTTGTTGAAGCCGTCATAGTTGCAGGTAATGGTCCCCGCTCCGATATTGGCCCCCGCACCAATCTCGCTGTCGCCGATATAAGTGAGGTGATTGACCTTGACGCCCGCTTCCAGCCTGGCCGCCTTGGTCTCCACGAAATTCCCGATCCGCGCACCTTCGCCCAGCGAGGTACCCGGGCGCAGCCGGGCATAGGGGCCGACGGAGGCGTTCTTGCCGATCTCCGCCTGCACCAGCTGCGAGAAGGCATGGATGACGGCGCCATCGGCAATGCTCACGCCCGGTCCGATCACCACATACTGCTCGATCATCACATCCTTGCCGAACACCGTGTCCACCGACAGATGCACCGTTTCGGGCGCGACGATGGTGACGCCGGCCTCCAGCGCAGCTTTGCGCAGCCGCGCCTGCATGATCGCTTCCGCCTCGGCGAGCTGCGCCTTGGTGTTGATGCCACGCACTTCGTCTTCATCGGTCTCGATGACGGCCGCCGTCAGACCCATGCCGCGGATGACTTCGACGGCATCGGTCAGGTAGTATTCGCCCTTGCTGTTGGCATTGCCGATTGTCTCGATCACCTCAAGGGCCGTGTTGCCCGCAAAAGCCATGACGCCGGCATTGCAGAGATCGATCGTCCGCTCGACCTCGCTCGCATCGGCCTGTTCGCGGATGGCAACCAATTGCCCGCCCTCGACCAGCAACCGCCCATACCCCATCGGGTCCTGCGCGCGAAAACCAAGCACCGCCAGCGCCGCGCCGTCTTTGAGTGGCGCCCGGAGACGTTCGAACGTCACCGCCGAAATCAGCGGCGTGTCGCCGAACGCGATCAGCAGATCCTCGGCCCCGGCGGCGATGGCCTCTCTTGCAGCCAATACGGCGTGAGCCGTGCCCAGCCGTTCACGCTGGATGAATGTGGCCACATCGGCACGGCATCGGCGCGCTTCGACAGCCACATCCTCGCGATCGGGCCCGACGACCACCGCGAGCGACGACCCCGCGCCCTTCGGTGCCGCTGCCAGCACATGCGCGAGCAGCGACTGGTTCGCCACCTGATGCAGGACCTTGGGTAAAGAAGACCGCATACGCGTCCCCTCGCCGGCCGCGAGTACGATCGTCAGGCTGCTTCTGCCGGTCATTGCCAAGTCCCCGTTCTGCGTCGCCGACGTCATAGCGGCTTTTCGTTGCCGTCGAAATTGCTTTCCGGCATCTGGCTCCGCGCCGTTACCGGCGGTTTCCTGATAGTGTCTGACCATGATTCGGGGCGACGGGACCACGCAGACGTCGAATGGCTGACAAGCGCGACCAATGGGCGGAATCCTTTTCGGCCGAACCGCAAGGCGGCTGGCTGACCGGATTCGTGGCAGATGAAGACAAGGGAACCCCACGGCTGATGTGGCGCATGGGATCCTGGGGTTTGATCGCCGTCGGCGCGGTGTCGGTTGCCGTAATGGCTGGCCAATATGAGATCCATACGCGCAGCGACCAGATGGAAGCCGCG
>JAPLPC010000626.1 GCA_026400425.1 Hyphomicrobiales bacterium
AACGAAAGACGGGGACGGCGGGCACATGGGCCGAGATCGCGACCGTCGGGGCGAATGTCACGAGTTACTCCAACAGTGGTCTCACCACAGGGACAACGTACGTCTATCAAGTGCGGGCGTACTCGAGTGCCGAGACGAATTGCAGAATGCGGAAGGCACGATCCACCGCAAAGGGCGTCGAGCGCACCGAGGCCCATGACACGATGGCGACCAGCAGCAGCGCCAGCAGGAAGCCCACCAGCGGCGACAGCACGATGGCCAGCAGCGTCTTGATCACGCCGCTCCAGACCGCCGCCGAGAGGCCCGCTTTGGCGAGGCCGGCACCGAGCAACCCGCCGATCAAGGCGTGCGACGACGAGGAGGGAATGCCGAGCGCCCAGGTGATCAGGTTCCAGGCGATGGCGCCGACCAATGCGGCAAAGATCACCGCGGAGTCGATCAGTTCGGGCTGGATGATGCCGGTGCCGATAGTGTTGGCGACGTGCAGGCCGAACACCAGGAACGCAATGAAATTGAAGAACGCGGCCCACAGCACCGCATATTGCGGCCGCAACACCCGGGTCGACACGATGGTCGCGATGGAATTCGCGGCATCGTGCAGACCGTTGAGAAAGTCGAACAGCAGTGCGACGGCGATCAGGCCGATCAGCACCGGAAGTGCGAGCGTGGCGTCCATGTTGCGCCCTGCTCCTAGACTTGCTCGATGACGATGCTGCTGATCTCATTGGCGACGTCGTCGAAACGATCCGCCACCTTTTCGAGATGCTTATAGAGCTCCGCGCCGACCACGAAATCCATGGTATTGGCATTGCGGTGCTTGAGATAGAGCTCCTTCAAGCCGATATCATGCAGGTCGTCGACGCGGCCTTCGAGCTTGCCGACCTCTTCGGTCAACGCAGTCAGCACCCCGACATTGTCGCCGATCTTGTTCATCAGCGGCACCGCGCGGCCGATCAGATCCGCGCACTGCACCAGCAGCGTCCCGATCTCGCGCATCGGCGGCTCGAACTGGCGCACCTCGAACAGCATCACGGCTTTGGCGGTCTGCTGCATCTGGTCGATGGCATCGTCCATGGCGCCGATCAGGTTCTTGATGTCGATGCGATCGAACGGCGTGATGAAGGAACGACGCACCGCCATCAGCACCTCGCGCGTCACGGCGTCGGCATCGCTCTCGAACTGGTTGACGCGCTGACAGTACACCGGCGTTTCCTCGCCGCCCTGCAGCATACCCGCCAGCGCCTTCGACCCCTCGCTCACCGCTTTCGAATGCTGGGCGAACAGGTCGAAAAACCGCTCCTCCCGCGGCAGAAAGGATCGGAACAAGCGCAGCATCGGAACACCCAGGAATCGGTAAGGCGAAATGACCGGCCGCCTGGCGACGGCCCTTGTCACGGAAGTGTCATAAAGCATGTCCGGACATTGGGGGCAATCGCCTGGACGGCGACAAAGTCACCAAGCAAGTGGCACGGGTTCACACTACCTTTTCGTATCACCACAAGATACCATCTCTTGCGTCGCGTATCTCAATAAGATACGTATCTCGTCAGGACACGTTTCTTCGATTGATACGCAGTTCATGATCCGAAGCTTCAGAGGGAAATTTGCCGAAACGATCCTTCAAGGGCGCAGGGCCCCCAAAGGATTTCCTGACAATCTGAGCAAGGCTGCGCGTCGAAAACTGATCATGTTGGACGCCGCCAGTTTTCTTGAGGCCTTAAACTCGCCTCCTGGAAACCGCCTTGAAGCTCTTAAGGGAGATTTAGCGGGCAAGCATTCGATCCGCATCAATGACCAATGGCGGGTCCTGTTCCGATGGACCGATGCAGGCCCTGAAGACGTGGAGATCATCGACTACCACTAACCCAAAACCCAGCCGATTGTGGCCACCTGTCAGGATACTTTCATGGCAAAGAAACTTCCCCCGGTTCATCCCGGTGAAATCCTGCGAGAAGAGTTTCTCGTACCGCTCAAGCTGACACCCTACGCCGTTGCCGCAGCTTTAAAGACGAGCTTGCGCCCCAGATCAAGAAGATCGCGGCCTATCAGGCGGCTTGATGCCGCTGTTTACAATGCCCCATCCTTCGCCACGGGCTCCGGCCGGGAGACGACATAGGCGGCGGAGCCGATCAACAGCGCGGCCACGGCTGTGGCGAGCAGCCAGCCGGGCCGAACCTGTAGCCAGAACAGGGCATAGCCAATGGTCATTCCGGCCACTGCCATTCCCTTGGCGCGGCGCGGGATGGCGCCGTGTTCGCGCCATCGCTGCAGGCTCGGCCCGAAGCGCGGATGATCGAGCATCCATGCTTCGACGCGCGGCGACGATCGACCGAAACACCAGGCAGCCAGGATCAGGAACGGCACCGTGGGGAGCAGCGGCGTCACAATTCCGACCATGCCGAGCATCAGCATCAGGCCACCGACACATGCATATGCAACTCGCTTCATGCGTGGATGTCTCCTTCAATATCGTGATGCCCAAATGCAAAACGCCGCCTTGCGGCGGCGTTCGCGTCCTACAAAGTCTGCGCCCTGCCCTTACAGCGAGCGCTTGAACAGGTGTGCGATCTCGCCGACGATACCGCGGCGGAAGGTGAGCACGCAGACAACGAAGATGACGCCCTGGATCACCGTCACCCACTGGCCGAAGCCCGCGAGATACTGCTGCATGGCGATGATCACGAAGGCGCCGACCACCGGCCCGTACAGGGTTGCGAGACCGCCGACCAGCGTGATCAGCACGACTTCGCCCGACATGGTCCAGTGCACGTCGGTGAGCGAGGCGTTCTGCGCCACGAACACTTTCAGCGAACCGGCGAAGCCCGCCAGCACGCCCGACAGGATGAAGGCGAGCAGTTTGTACTGATCGGTCTTGTAGCCCAGCGAGACGGCGCGCGGCTCGTTTTCGCGGATCGCCTTCAGCACTTCGCCGAACGGCGAATTGATGGTGCGGAAGATGATCAGGAACCCGAGAAGAAAACCGACCATGATCACGTAATACAGCGTGATCGGCTGCGACAGATCGAACAGACCGAACAGCATGCCTTGCGGAATGCCCTGGATGCCGTCTTCGCCATGGGTGAAGGGCGTCTGCAGATAGAGGAAGAAGATCAACTGCGACAGCGCCAGCGTGATCATGGCGAAATAGATGCCCTGACGGCGGATCGCGATCAGGCCGGTGACGACCGACAGCACCAGCGCGGCGATCAGCCCGAACACGATCGACAGTTCCGGCGACAGCGGGCCCATATTGATCATGAACTCGCCGATCAAGGGCAGTTTGAAGCCGATGGTGCCGACCTTGGCCATATGCGCGGTGACGTAGCCGGCGGTGCCCATGAACATCGCATGGCCGAACGACAGCAGGCCGCCATAACCGATCAGCAGGTTGAAGGCGCAGGCGAACAGCGCAAAGCACAGCGCCTGCATCACGAAGAACGGATACAGACCGCTGAAGGGCACGGCCACGAGCAGAGCGGTCATGATCACGAAAGCGATCATCTCGTCCTTGGTGCCGCGAGTCTGCGCGGGGATCGAATTGTCTGTGATGGTGGTCATATCAGGTGGTCCGTCCCGTCAGGCCCGAGGGTTTCACGAGGAGCACCAGCACCATCAGCACGAACACGACGGTGTTGGAGGCCTCGGGGTAGAAATACTTGGTCAGCCCCTCGACGATGCCGAGGGCGAAACCGGTGATCACAGATCCCATGATCGAGCCCATGCCGCCGATGACGACGACCGCGAACACGACGATGATGAGGTCGGCGCCCATCAGCGGGCGGACCTGATTGATCGGCGCCGACAGCACGCCGGCGAGCGCCGCCAGACCGACGCCGAGACCATAGGTCAGCGTGATCATCAGCGGCACATTGATGCCGAAGGCACGCACCAGCGTCGGGTTTTCAGTGGCAGCGCGCAGGTAGGCGCCGAGCCGCGTGCGCTCGATCAGGAACCAGGTGGCGATACAGACGATCAGCGAGAAGATGACGACCCAGCCGCGATAGATCGGCAGGAACATGAAGCCGAGATTGACGCCGCCCTTCAGCGCATCGGGGATCGCGTAAGGCAGACCCGACGAGCCGAAATAGTTCTGGAAAACGCCCTGGATGATCAGCGCCAGGCCGAATGTCAGCAGCAGGCCGTAGAGGTGATCGAGATTGGCGATCCATTGCAGCATCGTCCGCTCCAGGATCATGCCGAAGATGCCGACGATGATCGGCGCCAAGAACAGCGCCGGCCAATAGCCGATGCCGGCGAGGTTGAGCAGGAAGTAAGCCACGAAGGCGCCCATCATATAGAGCGCGCCATGGGCGAAATTGATGATGTTCAGCATGCCGAAAATCACGGCGAGACCGAGACTCAGCAACGCATAGAAGGAGCCGTTGATGAGCCCGACCAGCAATTGCGCGGACAGGGCTTGAAGATTGATCGACATGGCGCTTTCAACTCTCGTGATAGAGCCTGATCCATGCGCTGAGACAGAACGCGCTGAAACAGTAGGCGATGGAAACAGGCTCTAGCTTGTTCTCTTATCAGAGCACGATCCGATCCGAAAAACCCTCTTCTTCGGGATCGTGCTCTCGTGGACGTGGTGGCCCGGCGGCGAAAGGCTGCCGGGCCACGGTTCTCGTTACAGTGTCTCGCGTTATTTCTTCAACAGCGAACAGGTGCTCTTGTCGAGTGGCGTGAAGGCCTGGTCGGCAGGAATAGTGGCGACCAGCTTGTAGTAATCCCACGGCGCCTTCGATTCCGAGGGCTTCTTGACCTCGAACAGATAGGACGGGTGGATCTTGCGGCCGTTCGGCTGGATGGAGCCCTTGCCGAACAGCGGATCGTCGGTCGGCATTTCCTTCATTTTGGCGACCACCTTGGCGCCGTCATGCGGGTTGCCCCCCATGGCTTCGAGCGCCTTCAGGTAATGCAGCGTGCCGGAATAGACGCCGGCCTGCACCATGGTCGGCGGCGCCGAGCCCTTCGAGCGCTCGGCGTAGCGCTTCGAGAACGCGCGGGTGCCGTCGTTCAGATCCCAGTAGAACGTCTCGGTGAAGGACAGCCCCTGCGCCAGGTCGAGACCGATCGACTTGACGTCGGTGATGAACAGCAGCAACGCCGCCAGTTTCTGGCCCTTGCTGATGCCGAATTCGGCGGCCTGCTTGATCGTGGTCGAGGTATCGCCGCCGGCATTGGCCAGACCGATCACTTTGGCGCCCGACGACTGCGCCTGCAGCAGGAAGGATGAGAAGTCCGACGTGTTGAGCGGATGCTTGACGCTGCCGGTGACCTTGCCGCCCGCCGCCGTCAACGCATTGGTGGTGTCGCGCTCGAGAGCGGATCCGAACGCGTAGTCAGCTGTGAGGAAGAACCAGCTATCGCCGCCGGCCTTGGTCAGCGCGGTGCCAGTGCCGTAAGCGAGGTCATAGGTGTCGTAGGTCCAATGAATGGTGTTCGGCGTGCACTGGGCATTGGTGAGGTCGGAGGTGCCGCCGCCGGAATTGATATAGACGCCGTTCTTTTCCTTGACGACATTGTTCACGGCCAGCGCCACGCCGGAATTCGGCACGTCGGTGATCATGTCCATCTTTTCGCGGTCGAACCACTGGCGGGCGAGATTGGCGCCGATGTCCGGCTTGTGCTGGTGATCGCCGGAGATCACATCGATGGTCCACCCCTTCGCCTTGAGGCCGGAGTCTTCGACGGCCATCTGCGCGGCCAGGGTCGAGCCCGGACCGGCGAGATCGGCATAGATGCCGGAGAGATCGGTGAGTACGCCGATCTTGACGTTTTTATCCTGAGCCGCGGCCGCGGAGACGGTCGTGACGGCAATGGCGGTGCCGAGCAGAAGTCTGGCAATCACGTGAGACATTCATTCCTCTTACAGACTGCTCCCGGCACGCGCCGAGAGCATTATTTCTTCAACAGTGGACAGGAGCTCTTGTCGAGCGGGGTGAACGCCTGATCCGCAGGGATCGTCGCCACCAGCTTGTAGTAATCCCAAGGCCCCTTGGATTCGCCGGGCTTCTTGACCTCGAACAGATAGGCGGGATGCAGTTTGCGCCCGTTGGGCTGGATCGTTCCCTTCCCGAAAATAATGTCGTCGGTCGGCGTCGCCTTCATCTTGTCGACGATCTTGAGGCCGTCATGCGAGTTGCCGCCCATGGCATCGAGCGTTTTGAAGTAATGGAGCAGCGACGAGTAGACGCCGGCATGCACGGTGGTCGGCATGCTCTTGTTCTTCATGCGCTCCTGGAAGCGCTTGGAGAATGCACGGGTGCCGTCGTTGAGATCCCAATAGAAGGTCTCGGTGAAGTTCAGACCCTGGGCGATCGGCAGGCCGAGCGCGTGGATGTCGGTGACGAACATGAGGAGGCCAGCCAGCTTCTGGCCGCCCTTGACGATGCCGAATTCGGACGCCTGCTTGATCGAGTTGATGGTGTCGCCGCCAGCATTCGCCAGACCGATCACCTTGGCCTTGGAGGTCTGCGCCTGCAGCAGGAAGGACGAGAAATCCGGCGTGTTGAGCGGCGGTCGCACGCTGCCAATCACTTTGCCGCCGATCTTGGTTACCGCATTGGTGGTGTCACGCTCCAGCGCGGTGCCGAAGGCATAGTCGGCAGTGAGGAAGAACCAGGTGTCGCCGCCCGCCTTGGTCAGCGCCGTACCGGTGCCGTTGGCGAGCTGATAGGTGTCATAGGCCCAATGGATCGTGTTGGGTGAGCATTGCGAGTTGGACAGATCCGAGGTGCCCGAACCGGAGTTCAGAAAGACGCCGTTCTTTTCCTTGACCACGTTGTTGACGGCAAGGCCGACCGACGAGGTCGGTACGTCGACGATGACGTCGAGCTTGTCACGATCGAACCACTGGCGCGCGATGTTGACGCCGATGTCCGGCTTGTTCTGATGGTCGCCCACCAGAACCTCGATCTTCCAGCCCTTGGCGACGAGACCCGAGTCCTCAACCGCCATCTGCGCGGCGAGCGTGGAGCCCGTGCCCGTCACGTCGGCATACAGACCGGACTGGTCATTCAGCACGCCGATCTTGGCCGTCTTGTCCTGCGCCGATGCACTTGAATTCGCGGCAAATACTGCCGCGATGACAAGTAGCGATGAGGTAACCTTCTTGTTCAGCATTGTGTCTCTCTCCCTGAGATATTCATGATGTCACTCGGACCGTTGGCTCGTTCCGTAGCTTTTATG
>JAPLPC010000509.1 GCA_026400425.1 Hyphomicrobiales bacterium
GACGCAGGGTCGCGTGTCGGTGAATGGCCGCATGATCAATTCGCCGGCGCTCGATGTCACCAGCAATGACGTGATCACCGTGGACGGCAAGCCGTTGCCGGCGCGCGAGCGCACGCGGCTGTTCATGTATCACAAGCCGCGCGGCCTGATGACGACCCATGCCGATCCGGAAGGCCGGCCCACCGTGTTCGACCATCTGCCGGAAGACCTGCCGCGCCTGATCTCGATCGGTCGGCTCGACTTCAACACCGAAGGTCTGCTGCTGCTGACCAATGACGGCGGCCTCGCGCGCACGCTGGAGCTCCCGGACACCGGCTGGCTGCGTCGCTATCGGGTACGCGCCCATGGCAGCGTCACCCAGGCACAGCTCGACGAGCTGAAGAACGGCGTCGAGGTCGATGGCGTCAAATACGGTGCCATCGATGCGACGGTGGAGCGCGACCAGGGTGCCAATGTCTGGCTGGTGTTCGCGATCCGCGAAGGCAAGAACCGCGAAGTCCGCAACATCTGCGCGCATCTCGGCCTCGAAGTGAACCGACTGATCCGTATCTCCTACGGCCCGTTCCAGCTCGGCGAGCTGGAAGAGGGCGAGGTCGATGAGGTGAAGACGCGCGTGCTGCGCGAGCAGCTCGGCGAGAAGATCGCCGAAGCCGCGGGCGCCGATTTCGGCCGCCAGTTGCCGAGCAAGGGCGACATCGATCTCGATCCGGTGATCGTCAAGAAGCCGGTCATGAAGCGGTCGACGGTGGAAGACCGCAAGGGTCGCCGCGTCGTCGTGCAGCGCTCGGGATCCGAAGAGACGCGGGCGCGCAAAGAGGACAAGGCGATGTTCGGCGGGCCGCAAAAGCCGCCCAAGCGCGGCTACAAAGGCAAGCGCGATATCAAGCCGCGGGATGAGTAATCGATGGTCAACGCTATGACCGTAGGGCCCCCCCACCCGCTTGCGGGGGAGGGCCGGGGTGGGGGAAGCCCTAAGCTCCGAGTTTGCGGCGCTCCCACCCTGACCCTCCCCCGCCTGGCGAAGCTTCGCTTCGCGCGGTGCGGGAGAGGGGACACTGCTATCCTTGCTCGGGGACGCCAATGCGCGTGATCGGTGGCCGATTGCGTGGGCGCAACATTGCGAGCCCCGCGACGCAAGCGATCCGTCCGACACAGGATCGGCTGCGCGAGGCGCTGTTCAACATTCTGATGCATGCCTATGAGAACCCGATGCTGGATGCGCGGGTGCTCGATCTCTACGCCGGCACCGGCGCACTCGGCATCGAGGCAGTGCGAAAGCCTCGGCCTCGGCGGCGTCACCAAGGTGTATCGCCGCGATGCCGCCGATCCCGGACCAGCGCATCCGGTCGAGCCGTTTTCGCTGGTGTTCATCGATCCGCCCTATCGCATGAAGCTCGCCGAGAAGTCGCTCGCCGCGTTGCGCGATGGCGGCTGGCTGGTGCCCGACGCGCTGGTGGTGGTGGAAGAGGCGACGGATGCCGGCTTCACGGCACCGGACGGCTTCGAGGAACTCGAACGCCGCGCCTATGACCAGACCGAATTTACGTTTCTGAGATTTCGCTGAACCGTAGGGTGGGCGCGCTGCGCTTTGCTCACCCTTCAAAAAGAGGAACGCCGATGACGCTCGCCTGCACCTGGGATCACGTCCATATCCGCACGCCCGATGTCGAAGCCACCGCGCAATGGTTCGCCGACAAGCTCGATGCCGAAATCCTGCGTGCGCCCGGCCGTGTCGATATCAAGCTCGGCGGCGCGCTGATCTTCCTCGCGCCAGTGACTCCGGAGATGGGCGTCAATCCCCCGCCGGTGACGCCCTATCAGGGCCTCGATCATTTCGGCCTGAAGGTGAAAGACATCGATGCGGTTGCCGCCGATCTCAAGGCCAAAGGGGTCGAGTTCACCAAGGAGCCGCATACACTGAAGCCGGGCCTGCGCATCGCCTTCATCCGCGCACCGCAGGGCGTATCGATCGAACTGCTCGAACGCGATCCGAAATATACGTGAGAGTCTCTTTCCCCCTAGCACGGCGTAGCCGTGCGACGCGGGGAGGGTGGCCGGCCGCAGGCCGGACGGGTGGGGTCTCTCCCCACACTCCGTAAGTCCAGCGCGTCGGGAAACACCCCACCCGTCACTCGCTTCGCTCGCGCCACCCTCCCCGCTGCGCGGCTTCGCCGCTTGGGGGAGGGACAAGATCATCGTCGCCCGAACAGCTTCTCGATGTCGTTGAGCTTGAGCTCCACATAGGTCGGGCGGCCGTGGTTGCACTGGCCGGAATTCGGTGTCTCTTCCATCTCGCGCAACAGCGCGTTCATCTCTTCCGGCCGCAGCCGGCGTCCGGAGCGGATCGAGCCGTGGCAGGCCATGGTGGCCGCCACATGCATCAAGCGGCGCTCCAGCGGCAAGGCTTCGTCCCATTCGGCCATGTGCTCGGCGAGATCGCGCAGCAGCGAGGCGGCATTGGTCTTGCCGAGCAATGACGGTGTCTCGCGCACGGCAACGGCACCGGGGCCGAAGCTGTCGATGGCGAGGCCGTAGCTCGCGAGTTCGTCGGCGCGGCCGACCAGTTTTTCCACGGTCGCTTCGTCCATCTCGACGATGTCGGGAATCAGCAGGATCTGCCGCTGCACGCCGTTCTTTGCGAGTGAGGCCTTGAGCTTCTCATAGACGATCCGCTCATGCGCGGCGTGCTGATCGACCACGATCATGCCATCGCGCGTCTGGGTAATGATGTAGTTCTCATGCACCTGCGCGCGCGCGGCTCCGAGCGGACGATCGATCAGGTCCATCTGCGGTGCATCTTCGAAACGCACATCGGCGCTCGGGGTCCCGACATCGAATCCGGCCTGCGGCGGTTCGGCAAAAGTCGTGGCGCCGCCGAAGGCAGGCTGTGGCGATACAGGATAGGACGGCGAGCGCTGCCGGTCCCAATTCGCGTTACGCGGAGCGAAGCCCGGCGCATTGTTGGGGCGGAACGAGGACAACACCGCGCCGGCGTCGTTATTGGCCGCGGTACGCTTGCCTTCGCGGGCGAGGCCCTCTTTCAGCGCGTGCACGATCAGCGCACGGACGAGGCCGGCATTGCGGAAGCGCACCTCGGTCTTGGCCGGATGCACGTTGGCATCGACCTCCTGCGGATCAAGCGTGACGAACAGCGCCAGCACCGGATGGCGGTCGCGCGGCAGGTAATCGGAATAGGCCGCGCGCACCGCGCCGACGATCAGCTTGTCGCGCACCGGGCGGCCGTTGACGAACAGATACTGCCCGAGCGCATTCGCCTTGGTCAGCGATGGCGAGGCGGCAAAGCCTTCGACCACGACGCCTTCGCGTTCGCTGCGCACGGCAATGGCGCTGGCACGGAAATCCGCGCCGAGTATGTCGCCGAGCCGGGTCAATTGTCCGGGCGCGCCGGGCAGCGCCGCGGCCCAGGTGATCGGAGCGCGCTCTTCACCGGCCAGCGTGAAGGCGACATCCGGCCGCGCCATCGCCAGACGGCGGACGACGTCGCGGATCGCTTCGGCTTCGGTGCGGTCGGTCTTGAGAAATTTCAGCCGTGCCGGCGTCGCGTAAAACAGATCGGCGACCTCGATGCGGGTGCCATGGCCGAGCGCGGCCGGCACGATCGGCTGCTTCGCGCCGGCATCCACCGTGAGCGACCACGCATGCGGCTCCGAAGCGTGCCGGGTGGTGATGCCGAGCCGCGCCACCGAGCCGATCGAGGGCAGCGCTTCGCCGCGAAAACCGAGCGTCCGGATCGCCAGCAGATCTTCATCATCGAGTTTGGAGGTGGCGTGGCGCTCCACCGCCAAACCGAGATCGGCATGGGTCATGCCGTGACCGTCATCGGTGATGGCGATCTTCCGTCGGCCGCCTCCATCGCTGAAAATCTCGATCCGCGACGCACCCGCATCGATGGCGTTTTCCACCAGCTCCTTGACGACGCTCGCCGGCCGCTCGACCACCTCGCCGGCGGCGATGCGGTTGACGATGGTTTCTGGCAATTGGCGAACGGGCATGGGTCTCGGCGTGCGATGATTGGGGCAGGGTTGGGCTAGGGGCCAGCAAGCGTCATTCTACGGTCCCGGGCGCCCGATGTCCCTGCTGTGGCCCGCTTTTTCCCCGGTCTATGCTAAGCGCAGTCCGGTCGTAAAATCAGTCGGAAAACCGCCCGCTGCGGCCGGCCTTGACGTCGCTGCGGCGCTTCTTGCCTTCAAGACGGCGCTTCTTGGAGCCGAGCGTCGGCTTGGTCGGTCGC
>JAPLPC010000051.1:0-1679 GCA_026400425.1 Hyphomicrobiales bacterium
ATCGTCGACTTCTTCCACCACGCCGGAGAACGACGCGAACGGGCCATCGGCCACCTTCACGTTCTCGCCGACCTCGAACGTCACCGACGTCTTCGGGCGCTCCACGCCTTCCTGCACCTGATGCAGGATGCGCATCGCTTCGGCTTCCGAGATCGGCATCGGCTTGTTCTCGGCGCCCAAGAACCCGGTGACCTTCGGGGTGTTCTTGATGAGGTGGAAGGCCTCGTCGGTGAGTTGCATCTTCACCAGCACATAGCCTGGGAAGAACTTGCGCTCGGCTTCCATCTTGCGACCGCGGCGCACTTCCGTGACCTTCTCGGTCGGAACCAGAACCTGTTCGAACAGATCCTCGACGCCACGCTGCTTGGCCTGTTCCTTGATGGAATCAGCGACCTTCTTTTCGAAGTTCGAATAGGCGTGAACGATGTACCAGCGCATGCTCATGAGATTCAGGTCCGTTTAGCGAATGCCGAGCAAGAACGTCACAAACAGACGAATGATCTGATCTGCCGCGAAGAAGAAGATCGACGACAGCGCCACCATGATGAACACCATGATGGTCGTGATGGTCGTCTCACGACGCGAGGGCCACGTGACCTTGTTGGTCTCGGTGCGCACTTCCTGCAGGAACTTGAACGGGCTCATCGCCATCGTTGGGACATCCGCATCCGTCGTCAGACGATTGAATGGTTTTCAGGAATCCAGACAGCCTTGTTGCGCCCGATCCATGGCCCAGGAACCTGCCATCAGGAACTGCACCAAGGATGAGCGCGAAACGAGCTCAAAGTATCTGGAGATCGAAGCCGCGTCGGAAGTCCGTAACCGGGCCGACAGCGAGTGCTGCTTTGTAAGGGGCGGTCGGCCAAAGGTCAAGATACCGCCCATGGCGTCCGGCCATCCGGACCATCTCTCCCAATCGGCAGACCCGCGCCCGCTCCAACAATATAAGTGTATGTTTTATCGACAGAATCTTGATTTTAACAACTCAAGACGAGCCCGCGCGCCAGGGCGTGAGAGCGCCCCTCGCTATTGACGCCCGTGTTGATCTCCCCGGCCACCTGCGGCAACGTCGTACGATCCTCCTGGACAGGGCAGTGCGGCGCCATGGCGCAAAGATTGCGATTGATCGGCACCTGTCGTTACGTCTTGGGGCTGCTAACCCCGTGGCGCCCCGCCTACCGGGTCTCTGCAAATCCATCCCGGCACCGCTTCTTCGTGACCGCGCGCGATGTGGTCGGCCGCCATATTTCAAAATACGGCGCCCATGAACGGAGCCTGACGGCCTGGATCCAGACTCATCTGGCCGGCTTCGACGACGCCGCCGGGATCGTGATCGATGTCGGCGCCAATCTTGGCTGGCACACGGTTCACGCGGCCAAGTTGCCATCTGTGCGTCGCGTCGTCGCCTATGAGCCGGATGCCTTTAACGCCTGGCTGATGGATCGCAACATTGCGGAGAACGAGATCACCAATGCGGTCGTCAATGCCGTGGCCGTCGGCAGTGCATCGGGCACGGCGCAGCTGCACAGCTATAAGGCCTCGAACAACGGACGTCACTCTCTCGCCTTCGCGCATGGCATGCGCAGCCGCACCGTACCGCTGGTCACGCTCGACGGCTCGCTTAAGCAACTCGGTCTGGCCGATGCCTCGATCTTGCTGATGAAGATCGACGTCGAGGG
>JAPLPC010000051.1:1760-2191 GCA_026400425.1 Hyphomicrobiales bacterium
GAATACGATCCGTCATCGCGCCTCGACGGCGAACTTGCGCCCCAGCGTCTGGTCGATCAGCTGTCGCAAGCGAAGTTCACCCCGCATATGCTCGATGATCGCGGCAAACCGGTCGCCGTGGATATCGGCATCCTCGCAGAAGGCGGGCAGATCGATCTGATCTGGCTACGGATGGGGTAATGATGGGGCGCGGGGGCACCACTACTGACGAACGACAAGACGCATTGCGCGTAAAAGCCAGCCGTAAAGCCGACGGCCGCAACCACGCCGCAGATTCTTCTGTCAGAAACTTGAAAAAATGGCAGGGGCGGTAGGGCTCGAACCTACGACAACCGGTTTTGGAGTACGACCCGCCCTGTCCGGTGGTCTGCTGCCTGATAGCGATCAGTCTGTTTTTCGGACATTTTCTATCTGGTTTGACCCGATTGGTT
>JAPLPC010000627.1 GCA_026400425.1 Hyphomicrobiales bacterium
GTCATCACATAACGATAAGACGGGAAGGACCGACCATGAGCGCCAATGACGACATTCCGTTCAACCGCGATTATCCGCTGAAGCCCGGCACGGTCGATCACGTGCGCCCCGGCGTTCGCCGCGTTCTCTGCAACAACCCGTCGCCGTTCACCTTCACCGGCACCAACAGCTATATCGTCGGCACCGGCAATGTGGCCATCATCGATCCCGGTCCGGACAACGAGGCCCATGCGCAGGCGCTGCTCGATGCCGTGAAGGGCGAGACGGTGACGCATATCCTCGTCACCCACACCCATAGCGACCACTCGCCGAACACCCGGCGCATCAAGGCCGCCACCGGTGCCACGGTCTATGCCGAAGGCCCGCACCGCGCCTCGCGTCCGCGCTTCGAGAGCGAGAAGCATTCGCCGGAATCCGGCGCCGACCGCGACTTCAAGCCCGATGTACTGGTGCGCGATGGCGATGTCATCGAGGGCGACGGCTGGGCGCTCGAAGGCGTGGCGACGCCGGGCCACACCGCCAATCACATGGCGTTTTCCTGGCGTGAGAAGAACTTCATGTTCATTGCCGACCACGTCATGGGCTGGTCGACCTCGATCGTCGCGCCGCCCGATGGGTCGATGATCGACTACATGGCCTCGCTGGAGAAACTCGCGGCGCGGCCTGAGGACCTGTACTTCTCCGGCCACGGCCCGGACATCCCGGATGCGCAGCGCTTCGTCCGCTTCCTGATCCGCCACCGCAAGGCGCGCGAGTCGTCGATCGTCCATCGGCTCGGCAAGGGCGAGGCGGATATCCCGACCATCGTGCGCGCGGTCTATATCGGGCTCGATCCGCGGCTGTCGGGTGCTGCCGGCTATTCGGTGCTGGCGCATCTGGAAGATCTGGTCGCACGCGGCGTGGTGGCGACCGACGGCGATCCGGTGATCGGCGGAAATTACCGGATGGCGTGAGGCGCAGGTTCGCGCGCTTTGCGCTCAGCCTCGCGAGCACGGGCGGTTTCGGCGCGAAGATCACTCGTCGCATAGTGGCCGACGATCAGCACAACGGCGATGCCGAATATTGGAGCGAGCAAGGTGAGGAAGGGGGCGAAAGTCAATCTTCCAACTCCTTAAGTTGATCCTGCCCAATGAAATGGAGAATAGCACTCCCACTGGTGAAGATCACGCAGAGAAGCGCGACGAATGAGGCGTCCATAGGCGTTTTCAGGGCGCCGATCAGGTAGGCAGCAGCCGGGCTAAGCATGCCAACTGTGACGCAGGCTGATGATAGCGAATTATACCAGCCGGCTTTCAGCTTCCGTCGTTCGTTTCGCGCCGTCTTGCCCATAATGCAATCTAAGATTGCTTTTGTGGTTTGGCCAGCGGTATTCCGCGCACCCGCTACTTCTTCCCCTTCACCGCCGCCTTGGCCGCAGGTGTCGCTTTCGGCTTCGGCGCATTGTCCACGGCCGTATTGATGTCCTCGATCAGTTTGCTCACGCGCGCCGCGTTGCTGCCGAAGTCGCCCTCGAAGTAGCGCGAGGATGACCGGATATCGACGCGCGATCCTTCGCCGTCCGGCACAAAGCGGATCGAGACGTCCTCGCGAAAGCCCATGATCGGCGTGCGCGCCACAGCCTCGATGCGGCCGATGCGGCGCGGCGGCTGCGGCGGACGTTCGTCGATCACCAGCCATTTGCGCTTGTTGACCAGCGCCAACGTGACGTCATAGGCGCGCTGCACCGGCACTTCGAGTTCGACCGGCTCGATGTCCGGATAGATGCTGCGCTGCTGTTCCGCCGAATACAGACCCGCATAGACCGCGGAATTGGTATCGACGCCGTTGCGCAGCCGCGCCAGAGCCTCGAAGCGCGGCGGGTCGATGGGATCGGTGGTGATGTCGTGGATCTTCGGCAGCTGGCGATACTGGATGGCGAGATAGCCGGGATAAGCGAGGATCACCGCATCCAGCAGCAGCGCGACCAGGATCGCGCTCATGCCGCGCGAGCCGTTGTGCCAGATCGCTGCAAAGCCCGCGAGCGCCACCAGGATCGACAGCCCGGCCAGGCCGAGCGCGCCGACAAAGGTCATCAGCGCCGGCTTCACTTCGAGAAAGCCGAAGCGCACGATGACGATCGAGACCACGGAGGCGATCGCCGAGAACACAGCCAGCCGCCGCGCCCACAGCGCCAGACTGGACATCGGCTCCGACTGGTAGGCGGAGGAAAACCTGCGGGCCATCGATCTCTTCTGCCAGGGGAGGAGGCGCATCGCGGCAGCGCCAGTTCCGGGGTGATGCTTGAAGACCATGCCGGGGCTGGAAATTCAAGGCTCTTTGGCGTCGGCGCGGCATCGCCTAAACTTGCCACGCAACGATCCAACAAGGATCCCCATCTTGAGGCGCGGCACGCCTTATCATGAGGACAGGGAGTGCTCATGCTGACGGAAACCACCGATTACGACACGCTGTATCGCAGCTTCCGCTGGAACGTGCCGGCGCGCTTCAACATTGCAACGGTGGCGTGTGACCGCCATGCCGACGGCTCCGGCCGCCTGGCATTGATCTTCGTCGATGAGAACAGCGGTGCGCGCCAACTCAGTTTCGACGAGATCGCGTCGGCGTCGCGCCGCTTCGCCAATGTGCTGACGGCCGACGGCCTGCAGCGCGGTGATCGCGTCGCGGTATTCCTGTCGCAGTCGATTGAGCTGCCCGTTGCACATCTCGCGGCGTTTCGCGCCGGCTTCGTATCGGTGCCGCTGTTCACGCTGTTCGGCGAGGACGCCCTCGAATTCCGCCTGAACAATTCCGGCGCCCGCGCCATCGTCACCGATCCCGGCGGCTGGGCGAAGCTCGCCAAAATCCGCGACAGGCTCCCCGCCCTCGAAGCGATCTATGTCATCGCCGATACTGCGCCGGAAGGCACCAGGTCGTTCTGGGCCGCGATCGATGCGGCATCCGACGATTTCGTGACCGTCGATACATCCTGCGATGATCCCGCCATCATCATCTACACGTCCGGCACCACCGGAAATCCCAAAGGCGCGCTGCATGCGCATCGGGTGCTGCTCGGCCACCTGCCCAATGTCGAGATGGTGCACGACTTCTTCCCGAAGCCCGGCGACGTCTACTGGACGCCGGCCGACTGGGCCTGGATCGGCGGATTGTTCGATGCGCTGTTTCCCGCCTGGTATCACGGCGTTCCCATCGTCGGCTATCGCGCGAAGAAATTCGAGCCGGCTGCGGCGATGACGTTGATGGCGGATTACGGCGTGCGCAATGTGTTTCTGCCGCCGACGGCATTGAAACTGATGCGGCAGGCCAATGTCGCGCACCCCGGCGTCAGGCTGCGCAGCATTCTCACCGGCGGCGAGTCGCTCGGCGCCGAACTGCTCGCTTGGGTTCGCCAGACATTCGGCATCGACGCGCATGAGATCTACGGGCAGACCGAGTGCAATCTCGTCGTCGGCAACAATGCAAAATTGTTTCCCATCAAGCCCGGCTCCATGGGCAAGCCGACGCCGGGCTTCGATGTGCGCATCGTCAGTGAGCAGGGTGAGGAGTTGCCGCGTGGTGAGCGCGGCATCATCGGAGTTCGCCAGCCCAATCCCTGCACCATGCTAGGTTACTGGCAGAACGCGGACGGCACCGCAAAGAAATATGCCCGCAAATTCCTGCTCACCGGCGATCTCGGCATTGAAGATGACGATGGTTATTTCTGGTATGTCGCGCGCGAGGATGACGTGATCACCTCCGCCGGCTATCGCATCGGCCCGTCGGAGATCGAGCACACGCTGCTCAAGCATCCCGCCGTCGCCATGTCGGCAGTGGTCGGCATCCCCGATCCGATCCGCACCGAAGCGGTGAAGGCGTGGATCGTGTTGCGGCCGGGCTTTACGCCGAGCGATGCGCTGGCGCGTGAACTGCAGGACTACGTGAAGTCGCAACTCGCCGCGCACGAATATCCGCGCCATGTGGCGTTTGTGGACTCGCTGCCGATGACGGCGACCGGCAAGGTGCTGCGCCGCGAATTGCGGATGATGGGCTGAGGCGACGGCGTCTCACCCGTGCGATGATCGCGGTGTCACCAGCGTCGCTTCGATCTCTGAAAAAATCCGCGTCAGCCGCTCCGCCCATTCGATCTGGCCGGTTTCATCCGTGATCAAATCCTGCCGGATCTCGATCCCGGTATTGATCAGCCCGCGCTGCTCGCCATGCACGGGGATGGTGTAGTCGGTGGCATCCGACACCGCATAGGGCTCGTTGTCGCCGACCACCAGATCGCCCTCGGCGCGCAGATGCCGGAGCAACTCCGGCGGCAGCCTGCGGTCGTGTTGATACAGCGTGCCGATATGCCAGGGGCGCTGGATACCCGCATAGACCGGGGTAAAACTATGCAGCGACACCAGCACCGTCGGCCGGCCGGCTTTCAGTCGCGCATCGATGACAGCGTCGATCCGGCGGTGATAGGGATCGAAGAACAGTGCGCGCCGACGTGCGCGGGCATCCTGCGTCAGGCCGTCATTGCCGGGGACGGTGGTCGCCTCGCTCATCAGCGGGATCGAGCTGACGGCCTCCGGCGGCCGGTTGCAATCGATCACCAGGCGCGAGTAGCGCTGCGCGATCAGGTGTGCATTCAACGCATGCGACATGCGCTCGGCAACGCCGGAAATGCCGATGTCCCAGGCGATATGGCGGGTGAGCTCGGACGTGGGCAGGCCGAGAGCGCCCAGCATGTGGGGGATCGCGCGGCCGAAATGGTCGCTGGTGAGCAGGAAGGGCGAGACCCCGTCGCCGTTCAGTTCGAGAACGGGATCGATCTCGTCGGGCGAAAGGCTTAGCTCTGGGTCGCAGGCGTGGTCCAACGGCATGTCTCTCGGTCGCCGGCATGGCTGCAACGGCGCGATTCATGACATATCATAGCGCGGATGCGAGGCAATCCGATGCACGACGCGGCTCACAGCTGCGATGCCGCCCGGGCGGATCGGAGACAGGCGGCGCCATATTCGATCACCCAATGTCGAAACTGCTCGTTGCGGGTGCAGATTTCGTCGGCGACGCCGCTTGCCGCGGCCGGTTGTATATGGTCGCGCATTATCCGGGCCTGCTGCTGTCGACCGATGAGGACGACATCGTCCATGGCGAGCTGTTCCGGATGCACGAGCCCGACGCCATGCTCGCGGTGCTCGACGATTACGAGGGCATCGGGCCGGAGCACGAGCAGCCCGCGCTGTATCTGCGCGAGATGTTGGCGGTGACGCTGGATGACGGCAGCGTCAGCGCAGCCTGGACCTATATCTACAACCGTCCCGTTATCGACGCGACGCGCATCGTCTCCGGCCGCTTCCTCGCGCCTTAGGCGGATGCCTTGCGGCTCGCGACTTCAAGGCCGAACAGCGCGAGGGCCAGCAGCGAGGCACCGATGCCGATCAGCGCAATCATCGTGGTGCCGCCTGCGGCCACGGCATATCCACTGAAGCCGGAGCCGATCGCGCCGCCGAAAAAGGCGCAGGCCAGAAACAGTGCGTTGAGGCGGCTGCGCACGTCACCCGCGAGCGCATAGATCGCGCGCTGCCCGGCCACCACATTGCCCTGGGTGCCGGCGTCAATCAGGATGCCGGCGATGACGAACAGCGTCACGGCCGTCGCGCCGCCCGAGTGCCCGCCGATCCAGGTCAGCACGAAGCTCGCCAGCACCAGCAGCATCGCGGTCACCGTGACCAGATCGCCGCGGCCGCGGTCGGCCAGCCTGCCGGCCAGCGGCGCCACCATCGCGCCACCCGCACCCGACAGCAGGAAGGCCGACATGGCGAGATGACCGAACGAAAACGGCGGCTGGTCCAGCACCAGCGGCATTGCC
Source organism: Hyphomicrobiales bacterium (assembly GCA_026400425.1). Lineage (GTDB taxonomy): Bacteria > Pseudomonadota > Alphaproteobacteria > Rhizobiales > Xanthobacteraceae > Tardiphaga. The sequence goes on from JAPLPC010000627.1 coordinate 5,840, forward strand.
GTCCAGAACAGGCTGAACGATCCATACAGCAGGCATTGATAGGCCGAGCGCTGCTGCAGCACGCGGGTGGTCAGCATCAGCTTCCACAGCGAGCGGATCAATGTCGGATAGGTCAGGCTGTGTTCGGGCGTGCGGCGCGGCAGCGCGATCATCATCAGCACCAGCACGCCGCTCATCAGCACCGCGGACATCACGAACACCGCACGCCATCCGAACGAGCCGGCCACCATGGTCGCCAATGGGCGCGACAGCAGGATGCCGAACAACAAACCGATCATGACGGTGCCGACGATCTGCCCGCGCCGGCGCTCGGGTGCGAGATGCGCGACCACCGGCAGGATCATCTGCGTGCCCACCGCCGTGAGGCCCACCAGCAGCGTGGAGATGATAAACACCGTCGCCGTCGGCGCGACGGCGGCGATCAGCAAGCTCACGATCAGTGCACCGAGCGTGATCAGGATCAGCGTCTTGTTCTCGACGAGATCGCCGAGCGGCGCCAGGAACAAAAGGCCGATGACATAGCCGAACATGACCATGGTCAGCATCACGCCGGCATTCGACAGATCGAGGCCGAAGCTCTTGCTGATCGGCCCGACCAGCGGCTGCGCGTAATAGATATTGGCGACGGTGATGCCGCAGGCGATGGCGAAGGCGAGGATCAGCCAGCCGCCGGGACCCTGGTCGCGGGCGGAGTCTTCGACGGGAACGAACATGAAGGCTTTCAGGCTAGCGGGAACTTGGATCGATATGGCGCATCATCAGTGGAACGGTAAGACGCCGCGTTCGAATGGGTGCCATGCAGCGCAGAAATTCGCCTCTCACACCCGCGTGGCGCGAGCGCACGATCTCCTATCTCACTGGCTCTCCCAAAGTGCCGGTGATCCCACCTGACCACATGAGCACAGTCCCCGCGACATAATCTGGCCGGTTTTATTCGACAGTTAAGTGACTTAGCGGAAATCCGGGTTTCAGGATCTGGATGCGGGGGCGCACCGACTACTAGCTTTTCAATATTCTAGTCCTCCAAATCATTGCGACGGGACCGATCGATGCCCCTCATGCCGCCGCCTTCTGCATCGCGCACCACTGCGCCTGCCTCTTCAATATCCGCTACTCTTTCAAAAGGCGTCGCCCGCCTCGAAACGACGTTGCGCCTGACCACTGCGATCCTGGCGCTGGCCGCAGGTGTCTACACCTATCTTGGCGTGCGTGATCTGCTCAACGGCAGCGCTTCCATGGTGTTCTTCGCCGCCGTCATCTATGCGGTGGCGGTCTCGGTCGGCATCTACGCGTTCTGGGTGTTTCTGATGCAGTTCATGCCGCACGTGGTCGATCGCCGCGGGCGCAGTCTGATGTTCGGCTGCATGGCGCTCGGCTCGCTGATGATCGTGGCGATGTCGTCCTGGCTCAATGCATCGGCGCTGGCCGGCGCGGCGGCCATCCAGCAGCATCTCGCCATCACCGTGCAGAACTACACGAGAGACCTCGATACCGCGAACAGCAACGCCATCGCCGCGCAGAGTCTGTTGCCGGACATCCAGCTCGCCTCCGCGCGGTTTTCGAAACTCGCCGATGCCGAACGCGCGGGATCGCTGACCGGCACCTCCGGCTCCGGCACCGTGGTGCAACTCCTGACTCAGATGTCCGGACAGCTCGAAGGTGTCGGCAACGAGGTCCAGGCATCGGGCAAGCGCGTCTCGTCGCTGTTCGAACTCGGCGGCAAGCATCTCGCCAAGATGCGCGAACTGATTTCCGACCGCGGTCCGATCACCACCCGCAGCGATGCCTTCGCCACGGAGTCGCTGGCCCTGATGGGCGTGATCGCCAATCTGCAGCAGACCTCGGTGGCGCCTGCGGTGAAACGCGCGGCGACGTCGCTGACATCTGGCTTCATTGCGCCTGTCGCCGCCGGCCGCGGCGATCTCGCCGACCGGCAAAGCTCGGTGGTGACTAAGGTCGAGGGCTCGATCGCCGCCCAGGCCAATTCGCTGGCGGAAGCCGCCGACAAAATCCTGGCGTTGCCGAAAGTGGAGCCGGGGCGCTTCCAGGCGATGTCGCCGGCGGAAGCCGTGCTGCACTATGCCGGCGATTTCATCCCGAGCTGGGCCGGCGCGATCTCGATCGACCTAATGCCGGCGGTGCTGGTGCTGATCCTCTGCGTCGTGCATGCCGCGATCCGGCGCGAGGGCGCGCCGACCGTCGCCGCCACCGACATGACCGTCGGCGAGATGATGGCGGCGCTGCAGATGGCACGGGACGTAGCGGCTGCGCGCGATGCAGTACCGGAGCCGACGCCGCCGGAGGACACGCGCGAGCGCGTGCCGGAGGTCGCCGGTGACGAGAACGTCACCACGCTCGCAACAGCGCGTCATGTGAAGTAGGCGCGCCATGGCCGGCCACAGCACGATGCAGCAACGTTTGTCGGCATGGCTTGCCGGCTATCCCGATGACGCCATTCTGCGCGCGCTGTTTCGCGGCATCATCGGCGTGACGCTCGTCGTGCTGGCACTTGATTTTGCCGGCATGAACGGCCTGCTGAAATCCCCGGACCCGACGGTGCCGCCGACCGAAGCGACACCCGGTCTCAGCGTGCCGGCGATCCTGGCGCCGCTGCTGCCCGGCGCCGATCGTCGTGGCGTGCCGATGCCGCAAACGGACGGCGCGCTGGCGAAGCCGATGAGCTTCGAACTGGTCGGCGGCGGCCGCCTGATAGCGAGCGGCACGATCACGCCCGGCGTGTCCGAAGCCTTCGCCGCCGAGATCGCCAAGCAGGGCGACTATGTGAAGACCG
>JAPLPC010000341.1 GCA_026400425.1 Hyphomicrobiales bacterium
GCGTCGTCACCGCGAGCGCATTGAGTTTGCCGTCGAGCACCTGCGGCAGCGACGGATAGCGATTGTCGCACAGGATCTGCACGTCGCCGGCCAAGGCTGCCTGCAGTGCCGGGCCGGCGCCGCGGAACGGCACATGCTGCATCTTCAAACCGGTGAGCTGCAGCCACCATGCGCCGGTGAGATGCGGGCTCTGGCCGACGCCGGACGACGCGTAGTTCAGCTTGTCCGGATTGGCCTTGATATAGGCGATCAGCTCCGGGATCGTCTTGATCGGGACGCTCGGATGCGCGCACATGATGTTGGGCAGCCTGATCATGTTGGAGACCGGCTGCAACTGGTCCGGTTTGTAAGGCAGGTTTTTGAAGATGCTGTAGGCGATCGCGTTGGGGCCGGGATTACCGACCAGAATCGTATGGCCGTCGCCTTTCAGGCGCGCCACTTCCGCGGTGCCGATGGTGCCGCCGCCGCCCGAGCGATTTTCGACCACGACCGATTGGCCCCAGACCTGCTGCAAATGGGCGGCGAGCATGCGGCCCATCACATCCGTTGAGCCGCCGGCCGCGGCTGGGACGATGACCCGCACGGTTTCGGTGGGCTTCCATTCGCCGGCGCCAAGGCTCGCGCGCGGCAGGATCGCAGCAGTGGATAGCGCGGCAGCACCCGTGAGCACGCGGCGGCGGGTAACCAGTTTGGTCATGATCGTTTCCCCTCTCGGCATTTTGGCTTTGGTAGTTAGCAAAAGCCTAGTCAGAGCCATGGCGGCAAACAAGTCGCGATATCGCGCTCGGCAAACAAAAAGCCCCGCAGCGGATGTGCGGGGCTCGTTGAATTTCGCGAGGCGGATTGGGCGACGGCGACTAGCGGAAGCTGACCAATCTGAACAGCGGTGCGAGATAGCTCATCTCCGAACCGGAGGTCGGCGTGGTGCGGCTGATGAAGTCGAAAATCTTGCCGTCCCGCAGGCCGTAATTAGCAAGACGCGTGACCCGGCGCTGATTGTCGAAATAGATCGCGATGACGCGCTGGTCGGTGACGCTCTGCGGCATGAATGCGACGGCGCGTTCGGCGCGCTGGGAAATGTAGTAGAACACTTCGCCGTTGAGCGTGGCGACCGTGGACGGGGTGCCCATCACGATCAGCACCTGGTCCTGGCTGGCGCCGATCGGAATCTGCTCCAGCGCACCGGGCGGCAGGATGTAGCCCTTCTGGAACTGCTCGGCACAGGCGCCGAGCGACAGGCAGACGGCAGCGACGGCCATGGCGGAGCGGACCCGGCGCCAGTTCAGGCGCGATCCGCGGGTGGCAGTGCTCAGGCTCGAATCGATCATAGTGGAGGAATCCCCATCCTCTAGGCGCTGCCGAGGCTCTTGCATCCCGGAAGGCGTTGACGTACCGGGCAGAACCGCCGAATGCAACATGCGCGTGCCCGACCGGCTCGCAAGGAACCCGTGATGATCTGGCCGTTCAGTCGATTCAGGAAGCCCCCGGCGCTGTTGCGCGGCACCATTGAAGCGATCTATGGCATGATCGTGGCGCAGACCCGAGAACCGTTGTTTTACCGTGATTTAGCCGTGCCCGACACCGTGGATGGGCGTTTCGATATGTTGCTGCTGCAGCTCTGGCTGGTGCTGCGTCGCCTGCCGCCCAAAAGCGAGCTGGCGCAGGGGCTGTTCGACAGGTTCTGCGCCGACATGGACGACAATCTGCGTGAACTCGGTACCAGCGACCTCAAAGTGCCCAAGATGATGCGCGAATTCGGCGGCGCCTTTTACGGTCGCTGCAAGGCCTATGACGTGGCGTTGGCCGAGGGCCACGAGCCCCTGGCAGCCGCGCTGTCGAAGAATATCTATAATGGCCGCGACATCGATCACGCGCGGCTACTCGCCGCTTATGTCGAAGCGGCGGATCACGAGCTGGCCGGCCTCGATCCGGCGACATTGGCTTCCGGGGCGTGGCGGTTTCCGTCGCCCGCGGTTACATTGGTGACGACATGAGCAAATCCGATCGCGGCCGAGCGCCGTCTCCCATTCCGTCGTCCCAGCTGCCACCGCCGCCCTGGAGCGTGCCGGTGCCGGTGACCGAAATCCCCGATGTGGGCCTGTCCCAGACCATTGAGGCACGGCCGGACCAGCGCAAGGCCATGGCCGAACTCGGTGGCCTGCCGGATATTGCCGCGGTCAAAGCCGAGCTGAACCTGCTGGCCGTGAAGGGCGGTACCGTCCATATCACCGGTCGGGTGAAGGGCAGGGTGACGCAAACCTGCGTGGTCACCCTGGAGCCGGTCGAGAACGAGGTCGATGAAGCCGTCGATGTGGTGTTTGCGCCACCGTCGCAGATTCGCGAACTCGCCGAATCGATGGACGAGGACGGTGATGGCGATGAAGATCGCCCAGATCCGCCGGAGCCCATCGAGAATGGCATGATCGATCTCGGCAAGCTGGCCACCGACGCCCTGTTTTTGGGCCTCGATCCGTATCCGCGCAAACCGGATGCAGAGTTCCAGGACCAGGTCGCCGAGCCGAGCCCGGAAGAGCACCCGTTTGCGGCGCTGAAGGCGCTTCAGGGCGGGCCGGACAAGCCGAACCAGACGTGAACGGGGCCCCACCGGTTCCGTTTTCGCGCACATGAACTGGTGGTCGGTGCGGGAAAATGCCCGGTCAAGGTGTTGTGTCAACTGGCGGAAACGCTATTGTCGCGCGCCGTAAACGGGTTCATGCCATAGCATCGCTGCCGCCGGTCGCGGCAGTTCGTCGGCGGCCATGTGGGTGATGCCGCACAAGACAGGTTTCCAGGACGTACATGGCTAAAAAGGTTCGCATCGCGCTCGACGCCATGGGCGGTGATTTCGGCCCGTCGGTGGTCATCCCCGGCGCGGCGATTTCGTTGACCCGGCACCCCGACAGCGAATTCGTGCTGGTCGGCGACAGCGCCCAGATCAACAAGGAACTGGCCAATCATCCGGCACTGCAAAAAGTGTCGCGCGTGATCCATTCCGATGTCGCCGTGTCGATGCATGACAAGCCGAGCCAGGCGCTGCGCCGCGGCCGCAAAGTGTCGTCGATGTGGATGGCGATCGATGCGGTCAAGCAACACGAGGCCGACGTCGCCGGCTCCGCCGGCAATACCGGCGCGCTGAGGGCGATGGCGCGGTTCTGCCTGCGCACGCTGCCGGGCATCGATCGACCGGCGATCGCAGCGGTGTGGCCGACCATGCGCGGCGACAGTATCGTGCTCGATCTCGGCGCCACCATCGGCGGCGACGCGCATCATCTCAAATCGCTGGCGATCATGGGCAGCGCGATGGCCCGGGTGATGTTCGATCTCGAGCGCCCGACGGTGGGCCTGCTCAATATCGGCGTCGAGGAAGTGAAGGGCGGCGAGGAAATTCGCGAGGCGGCCGAAATGCTGCGCGCCGCTGATCTGCCGCAACTGAACTTCATCGGCTTCGTCGAAGGCGACGGCATCGGCAAGGGCGCCGCCGACGTCATCGTCACCGAAGGTTTTTCGGGCAATATCGCGCTGAAAGCGGCCGAAGGCACGGCGCGGCAGATCGCCGAATATCTGCGCGGCGCCATGGCCCGCACCTGGCGCTCCAAGATCGGCTATCTGTTCGCCAAGAACGCCTTCAAGGCGTTGCGCGACAAGATGGATCCCTCGAAGTCCAATGGCGGCGTGTTTCTCGGCCTCAACGGCATCGTGGTGAAGAGCCACGGCGGCACCGATGCCGAGGGCTTCGCCTATGCGGTGGACGTCGCCTACGACATGGTCCGCTACGACCTGCTCAATAAGATCAATCAAACGCTCGATCGCGACGGCCACGCAAATTCTGCGCCCGCGGCGGTGCAGGAGGCTGTCTCGTGATACGTTCGGTCGTGCTTGGCTGCGGCTCCTATCTGCCGGAGCGTGTTCTCTCCAATGCTGAACTGGCCAAGAAGGTCGATACGTCCGACGAGTGGATCGTCCAGCGTACCGGCATCCAGCAGCGTCATATCGCGGCCGAAGGCGAGTTCACCTCGCATCTCGCCATCAAGGCGGCGCAGGCGGCACTGAAGAATGCGGGGATCGACGCCCAGTCGATCGACCTGATCGTGCTGGCCACCTCGACGCCGGACAACACGTTTCCGGCCACCGCGGTGGCGGTGCAGAACGCGCTCGGCATGACCCACGGCGCGGCGTTCGATCTGCAGGCCGTATGTTCGGGCTTCATCTTCGCATTGACCACCGCCGACAGCCTGTTGCGCACCGGCGCCGGCAAGCGCGCGCTGGTGATCGGCGCCGAGACGTTCTCGCGCATTCTCGACTGGACCGACCGCGGCACCTGCGTGCTGTTCGGCGACGGCGCCGGCGCGGTGGTGCTCGAAGCACAGCAGCAGGACGGCACGGCTGCGGATCGCGGCGTGCTCACCACGCATCTGCGCTCCGATGGTCGCCACAAGCAGAAGCTCTATGTCGATGGCGGGCCGTCATCGACGCAAACCGTGGGCTATCTGCGCATGGAAGGCCGCGAGGTCTTCAAGCACGCCGTCGGCATGATCACCGACGTCATCGTCGATGCCTTTGCCGCGACCGGCGAGAGTGCCGAGACCATCGACTGGTTCGTGCCGCATCAGGCCAACAAGCGCATCATCGATGCGTCTGCGCAGAAACTGCATATTGCACCGCAGAAGGTGGTGCTTACCGTCGATCGCCATGGCAACACCTCGGCGGCCTCGATCCCGCTGGCACTATCGGTTGCGGTCAATGACGGGCGCATCAAGAAAGGTGACCTGGTGTTGCTCGAAGCCATGGGCGGCGGCTTCACCTGGGGCTCGGCACTGCTTCGCTGGTGATCAATCGCTCACGGTGGCAAAACCACAACAGCTCAAATTGTCATGACTTTCCATGCGCTTGCAGCGCCCTGCGGTGTTGACCCGGTGGCGTTAACCTCCTAGTTTCCGTGGCGAATTTCGGTTCGCCGAGAAGTTTTTGGGGCTGGCATGACGGGCACGGGAAAAACGGTCACACGCGTCGATCTGTGCGAGGCGGTCTATCAAAAGGTAGGTCTGTCGCGCACGGAGTCATCGGCGTTTGTCGAACTCGTTCTGAAAGAGATCACGGATTGTCTGGAGAAGGGCGAGACGGTGAAGCTGTCGTCGTTCGGCTCCTTCATGGTGCGCAGTAAAGGCGAACGCATCGGTCGCAATCCGAAGACGGGCACGGAAGTGCCGATCTCGCCGCGGCGTGTCATGGTGTTCAAGCCGTCGGCGATTCTGAAGCAGCGCATCAACGGTCATGCCGAGACCGTCGCCAACGGCAAAGATCACGACTAGGTTTTGTTTCGACGCGTCGTCGCGTTGATCCCACTTCGTTGCATACCGCTATCTGAATACGCCGCTATCTGCATACGCCATTGACCAGCCACAGGATGAACCACAGGAATCCAGCACTTGGATAAAGCGCCGGATGCGTTTCGGACCATCAGCGAGGTCGCCGACGACCTCGATATTCCGCAGCACGTGTTGCGGTTCTGGGAAACGCGGTTCACTCAGATCAAACCGATGAAGCGATCCGGCGGCCGGCGATATTATCGCCCGGACGACGTCGATCTTTTGCGCGGTATTCGCCGGCTTCTATACGGCGAGGGCTACACCATCCGCGGTGTGCAGCGGATCCTGAAAGAAAACGGAATCAAGGCGGTGCAGGGCCTGGTGGATGAACAGGCCGCGCCGGCCTTTGCGCCCGTGCGTGCATCCGAGCCGCGCATGTCGCCGGCCGCGCCGGCGATGACGCCTCCCAAAGCCAAGCCGCACGTCATCGACGACACCCGCCGACGACGAGGACGAGTCCGACGCGGACACCGAAGACGCCGAGCAGGACGAGGCCGACGCGGAGGCCGAAGACGACGCCGAGGACGCGGCGTCCGACGACGAAGACGGCGAGGACGTGGAAGAAGAGCAGGAGGACGTCGCGCCTGTCGCTGCCCGCAAAGCGCCGGACATCGTGCCTCGTCGCGAGCCCGATCTGCACCCGCCCGCGCCGCGCGCGCCGGAGATCCGGCCGAACCCTGCCATCGCGGCTACGCCGCGCATCGAGCCGCGCCTGCAGCAAGCCATCGGCCGCACCGATCCGGCGTCGATGAGCCGCGCCAATCCAGCCGCAACAGCCCGCACCATACCAGCAGCGCCGCCGCCTATGAATGCGCACCCGGCACCGCAGCCGGAACCACCCGCGCGCGGGCTCGACCGCGAACGGCTGCAAATTGTGCTCGAAGAACTGCTCGCCGCCCGCCGCGCCCTGGATGCGGCCATGAAGGATGGCGGGACGTAGCGATCCGATCGCACGTGACGGGCAGGATCGCGGCTTGCGCACCGACTTGAACGACGTTACAGGATGGCTCGGCGGAGCGTAGCGCAGCCCGGTTAGCGCACTAGTCTGGGAGACTAGGGGTCGGAGGTTCGAATCCTCTCGCTCCGACCAAAAACTTAAATGATTTCAATGACATATTCGGCCCCTTAGTTTACGTCTACCGCCGGTTTCCCGCCCGGTTTACAACTTTTGTTCGGCGGACGTTCTTTTGTCCCGGAAATCTTCCAGCTTCTGAATCGCGTTTGCAGCCAAAACACCGCTTCTCGCGAGGTAAGTTTCGATAATCCGCTGCGCCTTATCCACAGTCCAAGTCATGGCTTCGGCAATCTCAGGCCCGGTCGCGCCGGCTTCGGCTAGAAGCGTCGCAGCGGTTCCTCGGTTGTCGTGGAAGTTCAGATCACCGGCCTCGACAAGATCGGCATCCTCGCGCCAGTGCTCGTTGAAATAGCGCCTGGTGTATGCCTTCCCGGTCGGGGTGAGCACCACCAGCGCTCCGGTGCGCTCCAGCCCGTCCAGATGCGCCTTCAACTCACGCGTGGCCGGGATCCACACAAGCTTGCCGGTCTTGCTCGAACGGATCTGCACCTGCTGCCCGTTGTATCGGGTCCATGGAAACTTGCGGACATCGCTGGCGCGCATCGCTGTGTTCCGAACGAGGATCATTGCTGTCGCCATGGCAGGACGAGCGCCCCGGATGAATTTCTGCTGTAGTTCTTCCGACCATGTTTTGTCGGCGCGGTCGCTTTTGTATAGTCGCTCAAACGACGGAATAGGGTGATGCTTGATGCGTCGCTTTGACTTCGCGAATGATAGCACACGACACAGCGTAGACATCAGATTGTCTGCAGATCTCCGCGACGATTTCCCCAGCTCTTGATGCCATGAGAGTGCATCGGCTGCAAAGGCGTCGGCGTCGTCAGCATTGTTGAACGTTTCCTCTGGTACACTTCCCCACTTCACCTCTACGCGGCGAAGCTTCCAGCGATACTCTTTCCGCGATGCCTCACTCAGTCCGTCGAACGTGCTTGATGAGTCAAAGAACTGGATCAAATCCAGCAGTGTCTTCCTCGGCTAGATTGTTCTTGTCCAAAGGCGAGCCCGTAGCCCGGTGATACAGGTATTCCCTGATAGAGCCGTCAGCCATGCGCTTCTTAACGCGATGGATTCCCTTAAGCGTTGCTGGCTTCTGCTTTCTGGGCATTTTCTACTTTCCAGCGCTGGTATGGGGTCAACTCTTCGGATTTTGTCATAAGACCGCTTGCCCGGTCTAGCGCTGCATCTAGCGCCTTTCGGTCCCATCGGGCAGTGCCAGGTATCGGCCCCGGCACAATCCCCTTGGAGCGCCATTGATCGAAGGCGCCCGGCGTTGAGCATCCGCAGTATTCCGCGGCCTCTTGCTTGGTGAGCCCTCGCTTGATGGCGTTCATTTCTCTTGCTCGCTCGAAAGGGCGGTAACAAACGCGATTGCGCCAAGGCGACCGGCGATGCGCCCCATCTGGCCACATCCGTTTTGATCAAAGTCACCGCGGCAAGCTACGTCCTTTGTCTTGTGGCAAATGAAGTGATTATCCTTCGCGCGGATCTCGCGCAAAATCTGCGAACGGCGTGCATTCGAGACAATCTTGTCAGGCCCAAATAAGCATTGGTCGCACCGCTCCAGCATGACCTTGAATGTCATCTTACTTCCCTTCCTGCTCGGTGTGCGAGGAAAGGGCGGCGCGGCGGGCAGCAGCCATCACTGCCTCTAAAGCTGTATCGAAACTCGCTTCACCAACGCCGCCGCCAGAACCGCCAGCATTATTGATCAGATACGGGAAACGCCAAGCGCCGTTAGCGAAGTACGGGTAATGCGGATGTGCCGAATCTTGGCAATTCGCAAGCGCCCACTCCAAGGCAGCAGTTAGCTCCTCGATCTTCGCCTCGTTAGAGGCAAGGCTGTTCACGGCGCGGACGATCAGGGCGGCGTTGGCCTCGATGGTCCTCTCGTTGGTGATCAAGTGCTTCGCCTCTGCTATCTGGCCAGCCACATCACATCCACCCACATCCATGATCGGACCGCGACCGTCAGCATCGGTCAGCACATACCAACGATCCTCACTCATCGCGTGAGTGCGGCTGAACTTCCACGGCGTCGGTGTATGCTCACTCATGATCTGCCCTCGTGAAGTGGTGTCCCCGGCTGGATTCGAACCAGCAGAATTTCCGGAGTTTAAATCCGTCGCCTCTACCAATTCGGCTACGGGGACGTGTTTGGTCGGCACGGCAGGACTCGAACCTGCAACCTTGGGAATAGAACTCTCCTGCTCTGGTCCAGTTGAGCTACGTGCCGAGATAGTCATGATCTGCCCTCGTGATGGCCTGGGGAAAGGGGTTAGGCGGTTGCCTCTACAAGACCACCATGCTTTGCAACGATCGCTTCGATGACGGAGACAGGCACGTATCCGTAAACCGTATTGGTTGGGTCGGTGTCTGGACCGCCGTCGATATACGGCATCAAGAGTTCTTCACGCTCAGAAGGAAATCCAACTTCAACGGTGCTATAGCGATCGGCAAAGTCATCCCGCGGGTGTGAGTAGGCTCCGTAATGGCCCTGCACACTCACTGGATCCTTGTAGCTCATCATTCCGCCGAGCATTGACGAATATTCGAAGTGACTATGGTCCAAAGCTTTCGGATAAAAACGCTTGAAAAAGGCGTTCACAATATCATCAGCCATCTTCTCATTCCCCTCTGTTAAAATGCCGGGCTACCGACGTGCTATTCTTCCGTCTCGTCAAATGTCCCGAGAGCGCGGTCTGACTCGTAGTTCACCGATAGATGAACCATGGCTAGTTCGATCTCGTACCGTTTGCGTTCGGCTAGGTCGGCTTGCCAGATGGCGTGATCTGTTTCGGTCACTGTACTGGCTCCGCGTTCGCGTTCACGCCCATAAAGTCAGAAGCGGCAAGACGGACCGTGCTATACTCGGTCACGTGCAATTGCTCGACGCTAAGATGTTCAAGACGCGTCCAGTCAAGAGAGTCTCGAACGACCTGGAAATGATAGTGACGCTCGCCGGGGTATCTTGGATAAATCGGGACAGTGCTGACACACTTCCAGTCGTGGCAAAGGTTCTGAATGTGGCCGCGCACGGTACCCTCGGTTTTCCAGAACATGCCGCCGCGATGCGTCCAGCTACCGCGTTCATACCAATACTCAGGACCGCGACCGAAAGCGTACGCAGGCCGGCAGTTTGGATGATTGCTGCCACTCACCAGCGCCTTCCCTGTGATCGTACAGATAATGCGATACATCTTAAATGCTGCAGCCATCTCACACCCTCTCCATCATGCGATCGTCGCGGCTATGTTCTTCATCACGCCACTCTGCAGGCAGAGCAGCCTCAAGCCGCTCAATGTGCATGCGGGTGAAAGCCGCATCTTCCGGCTGCCCGGTTTCCTCATCGTACTTCGCGTAGTTCTTGAGCAGGATGATTGCTTGGTGTAATTCTGCTGCGAGTTGCATCACTCATCATCTCCACACATCTCAGCGTAGTTGCGGAAGCCCCGGATGCGAGCCATGGCATTGGAACGCCGACGAGCCATCAGCTTGCGATAGATCGACTGACGAGCTTCCTCGTCCTTGACGTACCAGCGCACAGGCTCTGATTGGGTGAGGGGGGCGAGCATTAGGCGGCCTCAGGATCGGCAATCTTGTCTTCCAGATCACCGGGCTCAACTGTGGCGCCTTCGTTGGCCCAGCCGCCATTTGTCCAGCTCAGCGCATTCCACTGAGAACCATCGCCTTCAACGCGGTCTTGAAGCTTCACCGTGCCCCAGCACGAGGTGAACACCATGCCGTATTCGAGTTCGTCGCGGCGCTGATACCAGTCGGCCATTTTGCTGCTTCTCCCATCTTCCCGCCGCGGGGGCGGGGTGTGATTTGGTAGATGCAGTGTGTATCACATGCACATGGCGGTCAGTGAAAATGTGCGCCCCATGTACTTTTATTTTTGGGCGTGCTAATCGGCGGGGGAAGTTACCCACCCACCTAACGTGCTTTAGACAGCCGTTTCGCTCAAAAGTAGAGTTTGAATATGAAAAGAAGCCTCGCCGTCAGGCGCCTATACTGGCTACACGACCGGGAGAGGTTCTATGAGGCTACCGCCGGGGGTGGTGGGCGGAAATATCCGTACCCCGAGCCATACCCAGAGCATTGGTGGCTCTGGTGGCGGTCGGATCAATAGCCCTATGATTTATATTGGAGGCTATCTCTTCACTAAATGCCCGACCAGGGAGCGCTTTAGATCGCCGCGGTGCTTGGCTATTATTGCATTAATCTGAACTTGGGGAACGTAACTCAATTCAGCGTAAGACCTGATAGCCATTTCTTCGGTCTGGCAGGCAATGAACGCTCGCTCCACACTCTCTTCAGGGTTCCTGAACCGATCCGCCTGCCGCCCCGTAGCTTGCCCGACGCAAGAATACCATGGATTGATAAGTCTCGTCGCCAAGTCGGTTGATTGAGATCTTGCCGGCTCGCAAAAGGCGGCGATGAGCAAGAACGGCCACAACTTTCGCATTTTCACTCCTTGGCCTTATGTATCTGTCCCGGTTTTCAGAACGGTTCTCGCAAGATCAACGATCATTTCGCGCTGAGTGCCCGGCTTAGCCTGGTCCCATATAGTCCAAATGCCATCTGGGTCCGTTGGATCCCGCATTAGTAGACTGGCAGGGTCAGTCCCGAACAGTTCCGCCAAAGCTTCTAGCAGCTCCTGATTATAAGGTTGAAGACCGCGTTCAATGCGACCGAGCTGGGCGTGCGACAGGCCAACATTTTCTCCGACCTGTTCGAGCGTCATCCCCTTCATGTCGCGCCATTGGCGGATGAATGTTGGCCGGAAGCGCGGACCTTTGAACCTTGGAATCACTGACCTTTTAGCCATGTACGTATGATGCACCACAGCATAATGGCCGTACAGAACACGGGGTGCACAAAAACTGTTGACGGCAATGTGCGCCCCATGTACATTGCGTCTTATGATGCACCTTGCCGATTACATGGCCGAGAAGGGCCTTTCAGACGAAACGGTTGCCGAAGGCATCGAGCGTTCACGTCCTACCGTGAGCCGTATCCGCCGAAAGCTCGTCCGCCCTGATTGGGAGACGATAGAAAAGATCAAGCAATATACGAACGGCATTTGCACTGCCGATGATTTTCAAAACATCAGCGAAACCGCGGAGCCAGATCAATGACTCCGCGCCAATACTTCCCCCTCGATAAACGCGGACTCTGCAGCGACCTCGACTTGTCGGGATGCTTTGATCAAGTCGATCGCGGCAATCACCACGGTGAACTGCGGGACGGAAACGCCACCACGTGTTGCGTAGTTAAATACGCGGATATTTCCGTTGCCGGCGCTCTCGGTCGTAACGTGGCTGATGAAGAACTCAGGCACTCCGTAGAAATCGGCTTCACTCATGGAAAACCCCCGCTGTGCAATGGGAACCATGATGTCACATATGTCGGCCAGCGAGCATTAAACTTTAGAGCGGATAGCAACTTTCGATTCCGCGCCGCGCCATGTTCGATTTCGAAACACTCAACCGATCACGCAACCGCGCATCTTCCAATTGTAGTTCGTGTGGCGAACGCAACGGCATTCGCCGCCTATGGGAGAACAGCATGACAATCATCGTCATCCAACTCCTCGCATGCGCGATCTTCATCGCAATGACGTTTCAGCCGAATGGTGGAGCACGCCCATGAGCATCGGGGGCAACGACTACTCATGGGCGCCTCGTCATCGCGAGCAGGTACGCAGCTCGCAATTCTATCCCATCACCTATTCGTCCGCGGCCTATGAGCCCGACGTAAATCTCTCCCTGTCGGCTACTTCCTCCCAGCCGACCAACTTGGCGCTCGGTGAGCGTCCTTTATTTGGTGCCATTCGCGCGCCGTTCGAAGACCGCAAAATCACGCAGGCGCTGATCGATGTAGCGGCGGTTGTCGTCGCGTTTCTCCTGATCCTCGTGACTTCGCTCTCTATCGTCGGGAGCCTGTTCATTCTGTTTTTCGTCGAGATTTAGAAATCTGAGCGCGTTCGCGGTTGCAGCCGCGATGCTCACAAAAGGCATCGTATCCAGTTCGTCGTTGTCATTCGCTGCTCTCGTCATGGTCGTAATCAATCATGCGAGGGTTCCAGATGTCGGAAAGTTCTGTCGGAGTAAAAAACGTGCGTAGAGAAATCGCGATTGTGGCTGGTGCCAAAGACTGGGGTGACACCCGCGAAAGCTGGCTAGCCCGCGTTCCTCACAAGGTCAAAACCGTCTCATTCAGAACCGTGAAAGCCCTTTGGTATGGCGAGATTTCAGATCCTGATCACTGGGCAGCTCGGGACATCCGACGAGCAGCAGAGCTTATTGAAGCCCGTAGCGAGGCGGCTTCCCTTGCGATCAAATTTCAGAAGACGGCCGGAGGAATGCGCATTGCGGATGAGAATTTTTATAGCACGGACATTGATCGCTTGGAGCGGATCGCTCGCGTCCTTAGCGGTCTGGATCGCACCTGAAATCACAGGGAAGGGCTATGACCACCAAGATTGAAGTCATCAAGCTTCATCAGGCATGGCCTCACTGGACTGCAAAGCGCTTGGCTCAGACGCTCAAGTGCTCTGAAGCCTACATTAGAGCGTGTCGGGTCCGTTACGGCCTCGACATTCCAAAGACCCAGGGTCGGGAGAACACGATCTTCAACCTTGGTAAGGCTGCCCGTAAGGCAGGGCTAACGGTCGATCAGCTATTAAAGATGGGGTCTAGGAAATGAGTTTGGCGGACGAGATCATGGAGATGAGCGCAGCAAACCCAGCGTGGGATGCTGGTAAACTGGCTGAGCATTTCAATTGCCGTCGCGAGTACGTCCGAACTGCTGCTAGACGGTTGAAGTTCAAGATCAAGGTCTTTCGGGTTGGACTTTGGAAACCGGAAGATGACGCGCGGCTTCGCCACCTCCGAGAGGTCGAAAGACTGACATGGGCGAAGATTGCTGAAGTGATGGACCGCCCGCAATCCTCTTGCTCGAACAGGCATGATTTTCTCGTGTCGCCGCCCATCAAGACGAATCTAGTGCCCGACCGCGTGAACATCCCAGCGGATAGGTTTGCCGATCGTGACGCCCGGATCAATCGAGAGCATCGCGATTTGACCGCGGCTTTCATGGGCGATCCAAAGCCGGGATTTAGCGCGTTGGAGCGACGAGCATGAAGCCGACGCCGAAGCCAACGCCGATCGCTGAAGTAATCCGCCGCATTCAACCGCTGGCGCCAGCACGCAAGGCCGCTCACCTGCGAGCTTTGATCGAGGTCGAGAAGAAACGATCTTGTCGCCGCGGTGAGCTTGAAGCCGCATTGAAGCACGTCGTCAACACGGATCTGCAGAGGGCGAACGGTGTCAAGCACTGAGACGGTCTGGGTCAATATCTACCATGAATTTCGTGGTGCATGTGGTTCCGCGCATGCAACGCGGGCGGATGCTGACGTGTGGTTCAAGAGCCGCATAGCATGCGTCGAGGTGCCTTACACCATAGGGCAGGGCCTCACTGAAAAGGAACTAGAACGAATGGGAGCAGCCAATGTTCGTCCTTGAAATGCCGTTCCCGCCTTCGGTGAACGACGCGAACCGGATTGGCAAGAGCCGTAAGACGGGGAAGGTCGTTGTCTTTGGCGACAAGGGCAAACTGAAGTTTCTGAAGGATGCTGATGCGCTCTATATGGCGCAACAGCGGCGCCTCAGCTTCGTCGGCGGCCCGTTCACCTATCATATCACGCTGAACGAGAAGATGCGCAAGCCCGCGATGGATGGTGATAACCGGGGCAAGTACGTCCTCGATTATCTGCAGCGCGTCGGCCTGATCGAAAACGACAAGCTCGCTGAGGGCGGTTCCTGGTCGTGGGGACCATGCGAGTTTGGATGCAGTGTCATCGTCAAACCATATCAAGAGGGAGAAGTAGCATGAGAACGTCAATGTCGGAAGTCGCATACGATGTCGAGCAGGCTGCTCGCTTCGTCGATCATCTGGAGCCGTTCGACTACAATACCAAGGTCAAGAAGCACCTTGAATTGATCGAGGCCGGCGCCGAGATGACCGCACGTCATGCCCGCGCGATCGATCGCCAGCCGTGTTTCCAGACCCGTGCACGTTCGGAGCTGGATCAAACGGAAGCCACGCTAGAGCGTGCATTGGCTCACATCCGCGCTGCCAAGGCCACCTATGACCGCAAGCCGCAGGAGGTCCGGTGATGTCAAACCTTGCTCTTGTTGGCCATAACCAACCGCCAAGCCCGGTTGATCTCGCCGGCATTACCATCAATGCCATGTCCGAGTTCATGAAGGCCAATCCAACCATCGCAGACGAAGCGACGGCACGCGAGGCCAAGTTGCTGTGCGACCGAGCGAAGGCGGCTTTAGAGGAAATCGAGACGGAGCGCGACAAGCTTGTTCGCCCCCTCAATGAACAGGTTGACGCGATCAATCTGAAATACAAGTCGCTCCACAATAGCGACAAGAAGAAGCCCGGAACATATGACCGGATCTTCATTGAGCTGAAAGCTCGGCTTGGCGCCTTCATGCTGAAGGTCGAGGAAGAGCGCAAGAAGGTTGCCGATGCCGCTGCTGCCGCTGCTGCTGAAGCTGCCCGCATTGCCCGTGAGGCGATCGAGAAAGAGCAGGAGGCCATCGCTAACGCCAAGGTTGGCGAGGTCGATGTTGATGTGGTTGTTGTGACGCAGGAAGCAGATGCATCTTTTGCTGACTACGAGCGCGCATCCCGTGCCGCGGCGCTGGCTGAACGTGATGCCAAGGTCAAGCTGGGTGGCGGATTTGGCCGGGCCGCGTCTCTGCGCACGGTCGAGACGCTTCACCTGAATAGCTACAACCGGGCAATCAAGGCTATCGGGCCAAACGACAAGATCAAGGATGCGATCCTGTCGGCTGCCCGTGACTATAGAAAGGCCCATGGCGAGCTGCCGGAGGGTGTTTCTGCGACCACTGAACGGGTGCTGTGATGTTTTCAAGCGAGCAAAACGAACAACTGAAGGCAAAGCTAGCGCCATCCGCCGTCAAGTCGCGGCAGCAGGGCGGCTCCAAAGTCTCCTATGTGGAAGGCTGGCACGTCATTGCCGAAGCCAACCGCATCTTTGGTTTCGACAAATGGACCCGCGAGACGCTGGACATCAAATGCGTTTCCGAAAGCGCGCGTGAGATTGGGGCACAGAAAAACCCCGGCTGGGGTGTGACCTATATCACGAAGGTCCGCGTCATCGTTGATGGTGTAGCCCGTGAAGGCTGCGGCGCCGGCCATGGCATTGATCGCGACCTTGGGCAGGCCCATGAGAGCGCAATCAAGGAAGCTGAGACGGACGCAATGAAGCGGGCCTTCATGACGTTTGGCAACGTATTCGGCTTGGCTCTGTACGACAAGAAGCAAGAGAACGTCGGTGAGCCGGAATCCGTCATCAACGAAGCGATGACCAAGCGGATGGAATACGTCCATGAGTGCGGCGAGGCCATCGCGGCATTTACCGATATCGAGAAGCTCAAAGCCTGGTGGGAAGGGCAGGGCGATGCCCGCCGCGCTCACAAGCTTGATCCCCAGCAAGTCAACGCACTCAAAACCGCCGTCATGAATCGTCGTGACGCACTCACCGTGAAGGAAGCAGCATGACCGACCGCTATGACGCCGTGATTTCCCGCAAGGATAAGCAGGGCAAGACCCGATACACCAAGATCGGCGCCGCATTCCCCGCCAAGGGCGACAACGGCGGCTTTAACATCGTGCTCGATGCATTGCCGATGCCGAACGCTGAAGGGCAGGCTTGGATTTCGCTGTTCGTTCCGAAGCCGCGGGATGGTGCGCCAGCGCGTTCCGGTGGTGACGATATGCAGGACGATGTGCCGTTCTGATGAAGTTCATTGCCCAGAAACATCTTGGCGCACTCCGCCCGACCGATGAGGCCGGGCAGGATGCGTTGCGTAAGCTGGGCAATGGCGAGCTTGTCACTGTCGAGTTCCGCAAGTCTCGCAACATCAAACATCACCGCATGTTCTGGGCGCTCATGTCGATCGTTCACCAGAACATGGATCACGATCGATATCCGACCGTCGAGGATCTGACATCGGCAATCAAGATCGCCGCGGGGCTGCGCACACGCATTGAGTTGCCCAACGGTGAGGTTGGTTTCATCCCCGGAAGTATTGCCTTCCACAAGATGGATCAGGCCGCATTCAGCGAGTTCTACGATCGCGTCTGCGACCTCATTGCCAAGCATTTCTTGCCAGGCGTGGAGTCAGACGCCCTGAAAGAGGAAGTCGAGATCATGTGTGGGATGCGATCATGAGCAGAGCCATAGATACCCTATGGGTAGCCAAGAACGAGGACCAGGCTATCCCGCCACGGGTCAAGCTCCGCATCTTCGCGGCTGCCGGCGGACTCTGCGAGGAATGCACCAACCTGATCGTTGGCAAGTTACGTCCCGAGTACGATCACAAGATAGCCCTGATCAACGGGGGAAGCCACACAGAGGACAATCTGCAGGTTCTGTGCAGTGAGTGCCACAAGGTCAAAACCCGCGCCGACGTGGCTGAGAAGTCCGTCATGGCCCGCAAGCAACGCAAAGCCGCTGGTATCAAGAAGCCGCGAACTATCCGTAGCTGGCGCCGCTTTGATGGAAGTGTAGTAACGGCACCGCGAGAACGATAATTCGTGGTGCATAGCGAGTAATCCACTTGCGTTTCTAAGCCTGCGTATCGGCTTTATGTGTTATCATTCACATCTGATTTGCATCAGGGGCAATCCATGGACAATTCAAGCGACGCGGCAATGGTCGGGCACAATACTGCCCCGGATCAGCTCAAATCTATCGTTGAGCGTATCGAGCGCCTCGAAGAAGGAAAGAAGACCATCTCCGACGACATCAAGG
>JAPLPC010000543.1 GCA_026400425.1 Hyphomicrobiales bacterium
GGCCTATGACATCGATGCCATCGCGGCCAAGAAGCGGCTGGCACAGGACTGGCAAACGAAGCTGCCACAGAATGCGTCGCCCTATACGTCGACGATCGTATTCCTGGTCCGCAAGGGAAACCCGAAAGGCATCAAGGATTGGGACGATCTGCTGAAAAAGGGCGTCAGCGTGGTGACCCCGAATCCAAAGACGTCGGGCGGTGCGCGCTGGAATTATCTGGCGGCCTGGGGCTTTGCATTGAAGAAATACAGTTCCGAGGATAAGGCCAGGCAGTTCGTCGGCGATCTCTTTCAACAGGTGCCGGTGCTCGATACCGGCGCGCGCGGCTCCACCGTGACGTTCGTCGAGCGCGGCGTCGGCGACGTTTTGCTCGCCTGGGAAAACGAGGCGTTCCTTGCGCAGAAGGAATTTGGTAAAGACAAATTCGAGATCGTCGCGCCGCCGCTGTCGATCCTGGCCGAACCGCCGGTCGCGGTGGTCGATGCCGTTGCCGACAGGAAGGGCGCCCGCGCCGCTGCGGAAGCCTATCTGAAATATTGGTACACCAAGGAAGGACAGGAGATTGCCGCTCGCAACTTCTATCGTCCGCGCGATGCAGACGTCGCGAAAAAGTACGAGACCTCCTTTGCCAAGGTGGATCTTTTCACCATCGATGACGTTTTCGGCGGCTGGACCAAGGCGCAGAAGATACATTTCAGCGAAGGTGGCGTGTTCGATCAGATCTACAAGAACTGATCACGGCGTTGAAATTCAGGGGGCAGAGTGAGCGCGGCTAAACATCGACGCACGCTGCCGGGATTCGGGCTCACCATGGGCCTGACGCTCACATGGTTGTCGATCATCGTGCTGATTCCGCTGGCCGGGCTGGTGCTCAAGACGTTCGAACTCTCGTTCGATCAGTTCTGGACCATCATCACCAGCCGGCGCACCTTGAATGCGTTGAAGACATCGTTCGGTCTCGCCTTTCTGGCGGCGAGCGTCAATTTGATCGCGGGCATGATCATCGTCTGGGCGCTGACGCGCTATCGCTTTCCCGGTCGCCGCATCTTCGATGCCATCGTCGATATCCCTTTCGCTCTGCCGACGGCCGTGGCCGGCGTGGCGCTGACCTCGCTGTTCGCGCAAAACGGATGGCTGGGCGCGCCGCTGGCTGAACTCGGCATCAAGGTCGCCTTCACGCCAATCGGCATTTTCGTGGCGATGGTCTTCATCGGCATTCCCTTCGTGGTGCGCACGGTGCAGCCGGTGCTGCAGGATATCGATCGTGAGATCGAGGAGGTGTCTGCCTGCCTCGGCGCCAATCGCTGGCAGACCATCTGGCGCGTGCTGCTGCCGAGCCTGCTGCCAGCCATGCTCACCGGCTTTGCGCTGGCTTTCGCCCGTGCGGTTGGTGAGTACGGGTCGGTGATCTTCATCGCCGGCAACTTGCCGAACATCTCGGAAATCGCGCCGCTGCTGATCGTGATCCGCCTGTCCGAATTTCGCTATGCCGATGCCACCGCGATTGCGGTCGTGATGTTGCTGACGTCGTTTCTGGTCATCTTTGCCATCAATCGCATTCAGCGCTGGTCGCAGAGCCGCATGGTTCGGCCATAACGCATGTCGGCTCCGCTCCCATTATCACCGCTGCGATCCGCGAGCAGTTCGACACTGACCGAGCCGCGCTGGATTCGTGGCACCATCATCGCGTTGGCGGTGCTGTTCCTGATCCTGCTCATTGTGCTGCCGCTGGTGCTGGTGTTCAGCCAGGCGTTTTCGCGCGGATTTGCAGCCTATCTGCGTGCGCTGGTCGAACCGGAAGCACAGGCGGCGATACGGTTGACGATTCTGGTCGCCGGCATCTCCGTCGGTCTCAATCTGGTGTTCGGCCTGATCGCCGCCTGGGCCATCGCGAAATTCGACTTTCCCGGCAAGACCATGCTGATTTCGCTGGTCGATTTGCCGTTCTCCGTCAGCCCGGTGATTTCCGGCTTGGTGTTCGTGCTGCTGTTCGGCGGCCAGGGCTATTTCGGCCCATGGCTGCAGAGCCACGACATTCAGATCCTGTTCGCGACGCCCGGCATCGTGCTGGCGACCACATTCGTCACCTTTCCTTTCGTCGTCCGCGCGCTGATCCCGCTGATGCAGGAACAGGGCACCTCGGAGGAAGAGGCCGCGATCTCGCTCGGCGCCTCCGGCCTCGCCACCTTTTTCCGCGTGACCTTGCCCAACATCAAATGGGGCGTGCTGTACGGCGTCCTGTTGTGCAACGCGCGTGCGATGGGCGAGTTCGGCGCGGTGGCGGTGGTCTCGGGCCATATCCGCGGCGAAACCAACACCATGCCGTTGCTGGTGGAAATCCTTTATAACGAGTATCAGTTCATGGCGGCATTTGCGGTTGCATCGCTGCTCGCCTTGCTGGCACTGATCACGCTGGCCGCGAAGGCGATCCTTGAGCGGCATCTGGATCCGAACATTGATTGACGAGGGACAACCGACCCGTGGCGATTGAAGTCAAAAACATTGTCAAGAAATTCGGCAGCTTTGCCGCGCTCGATGGCGTCGATCTGAAGGTCGCGGACGGCGAATTGCTGGCGCTGCTCGGACCCAGCGGATCGGGCAAGACCACGCTGCTGCGCATCATCGCCGGCCTCGATTGGCCGGACGCCGGTGAAGTGAAGTTCGACGGTCAGGATGCGCTGGCGCGCGGTGCCGGCGAGCGCAATGTCGGCTTCGTGTTTCAGCACTACGCTCTGTTTCGCCATATGAGCGTGTTCGAGAACGTCGCGTTCGGCCTGCGCGTGCAGCCGCGCAAGATCCGCAAGACCGAAGCGCAGATTCGCGCCCGCGTGAAGGAGTTGCTCGATCTGGTTCAGCTGGATTGGCTGGCCGAGCGCTATCCCAGCCAGTTGTCCGGCGGCCAGCGCCAGCGCATCGCGCTGGCGCGCGCGCTCGCCATCGAGCCGCGCATCCTGCTGCTGGACGAGCCGTTCGGTGCGCTCGATGCCAAGGTGCGCAAGGAACTGCGCCAGTGGCTGCGCACCTTGCACGAGGAAATTCACGTCACCTCGATCTTCGTCACCCATGATCAGGAAGAGGCGCTCGAAGTCGCCAACCGCGTGGTGGTGATGGACAAGGGCAAGATCGAACAGATCGGCACGCCCGGCGACGTCTATGACAATCCGGCCTCGGCCTTCGTGCATGGCTTCATCGGCGAATCCATCGTGCTGCCGGTCGATGTGCAAGGCGGCCAGGTGAAGCTGGGGCACAAGCTCCTCAACGTGGAAGCGGGGAATGCCGTCGGCCCGTCGAATCTGTTCGTGCGCCGTCATGACATGCAGATCGGTGCCGTGGGCGAGGGCTCCCTCGAAGGCACCGTGCGGCGTGTGCGCACCTTCGGTCCGATCCAGCGCGCGGATATCGCGTTGAGCGGCAATGACACGCTGGTCGAGATCGACGCGCCGCGCGATCGTCCGCTGACCGCCGGCGACGCCGTCAGCCTGCAGCCGCGACGCTACCGGATTTTCGCTGCGTCTTGACCTCGCTTTGCAAGCGGGCAGGAGGAACTCCCCGCCGTTCACCATTCAGCCACGGTTGGTGTGCAACAACACCCGCTCAATTTTGGGGAATGACTGATGAAGCGGGTGGCGTTGGCCAGTCTTGGAATGTTGCTGCTGACGGGCTGCGGTACCACCGTGGACACGGTTCCGGATCAGCCGACCATGTATCTCAGCATGGCCAATGGCGGCGCCAAGCTCGATCCGCAGGCGGCGGCATCTATGATCTCGCTGTATCGCCAGAACAACGGCCTCGGGCCGGTGTCGGTCGATCCGGCTTTGATGGCTCTGGCAGAGGAGCAGTCCTCCGCGATGGCGAAAAAGAACAAGCTCGATCACGACGTGAAAGCGCCGCTGGCCAGGCGCCTGAACGCGGGCGGCTATCCTGCCACCGTCGCCGTCGAGAACGTGTCGGCCGGCTATCACACGCTCGCCGAAGCCTTTTCGGGTTGGCGAGATTCGCCGCCGCACCGGGCCAATATGCTGAAGGCCGGCGTGTCCAAGCTCGGAATCGCAGCGATTTATGCGCCGAACACCAAATACAAGGTGTTCTGGACTATGATCCTGGCCGAGACGGACAAGCCTCGCTGAGCTGAAGCCATTGTGATGTTGCTCTGCAGCATCTGCATTGACGCGGCCAGCGGGGACGCTTTGGTGCGGTTCCCAGACCGTGACCACGGGTTTCCCATGGATATGACCGCCCCATTCCTCGATCGTGCCGGGTCCATTCCGTCCCAGGCGAGGCGCGTGCTGGTGCTGCAAGGCGGCGGCGCGCTCGGCTCCTA
>JAPLPC010000157.1 GCA_026400425.1 Hyphomicrobiales bacterium
ACGGCGTGGCCAATGCCGAAATCCTCGGCGGCCAGACCTTTGCGATGCGGCTGTGGCTCGACCCACAGCGCATGAACGGCCGCGGCGTGTCGTCCGACGATGTCGTCGCAGCCATCCGCAGCAACAATTTCCAGGCGGCGGCGGGCCAGACCAAGGGCTACTACATCGTCTCCAACGTCACCGCGAATACCGACCTGCAGAATGTCGGTGAGTTCAAGCGGATGATCATCAAGGCGAAGGATGGCGGTTTCGTCCGCATGGAGGACATCGCCACCGTCGAACTGGCGGCGCAGAGCACCGATGCCAGCGTTGCGTTCTCGGGCGAGCGCGCCATCTTCATCGGCGTGAAATCGACGCCGCTGGGCAATCCGCTCAACATCGTCAAGGGCGTCCGCGATCTGTTCCCCGAACTCGAACGCAACCTGCCGCCGTCGCTGAAGATGAAGGTGGCTTACGACTCCACCAAGTTCATCACCTCGTCCATCGAGGAGGTGCGCAACACGCTGATCGAAGCGGTGGTGATCGTCGTGGTCGTCATCTTCCTGTTCCTGGCGTCGCTGCGCTCGGTCATCATTCCGGTGGTCACGATCCCGCTGTCGCTGATCGGCGTCTGCAGTCTGATGCTGATGGCCGGCTTCAGCTTCAACCTGCTGACGCTGCTCGCCATGGTGCTCGCCATCGGCCTGGTGGTGGACGACGCCATCGTGGTGGTGGAGAACATCCATCGCCATCTGGAGGAGGGCAAATCGCCCGTCCAGGCGTCGCTGGAGGGCGCGCGCGAAATCATCGGCCCGGTCATCTCCATGACCATCACGCTGGCGGCGGTGTATGCGCCGATCGGCTTCATCGGCGGTCTCACCGGTGCGCTGTTCCGGGAATTCGCCTTCACGCTGGCGGGCTCAGTGATCGTGTCGGGCGTCATCGCGCTGACGCTGTCGCCGATGATGTGCTCGGTATTGCTGAAACAGGAAGAACCCGGCTGGTTCGCCAGGAAGGTCGACAAGGTGTTCGGCGCCACCACGCGCTGGTATGGCCGACAGCTCGATCGTTCGCTCGATTATCGCCCGATCACCGCTTTGTTTGCCGTGGTCGTGCTCGGCCTGGTCGCCTTCATGTATATGCACACGTCGAAGGAACTGGCGCCCGAAGAGGATCAGGGCATTCTGTTCGCCATCACCAAGGGGCCGAAATACGCCAACATCGACTACTCCGATTATTACGGAGAGAAGATGGACAAGGTGTTCGCATCGTTCCCCGAGACTGATCTGCGCTTCATCATCAACGGCATCAATGGCCCGAACAACGGCATCGCCGGCATGCTGCTGAAGCCGTGGGATGAGCGCACGCGCTCCACCAACAAGCTCAAGCAGCCGGTGCAGAACGAACTCAGCAAGATCGAGGGCGTCAATGCCTTCGCCTTCAACCTGCCTGCGTTGCCGGGCGGTCCTGGCGGCTTGCCGATCCAGATGGTGATCAACACCGTCGGCAGTTTCCAGTCCGTCTACGAGGAAATGGTTAAGCTGAAGGCTGAAGCGAAGAAGAGCGGTCTCTTCATCGTCTCGGACAGCGATCTCGACTTCAACCAGCCGGTGGTGCGCGTGTCAGTCGATCGCTCGAAGGCGAACGATCTCGGCGTCACCATGCAGAGCCTCGGCAATACGCTGGCTGTGCTGCTCGGCGGCAACTACATCAACCGCTTCAACCTGGAAGGGCGCTCCTATCAGGTCATTCCGCAGGTGCCGCGCGCGATGCGCATCTCGCAGGACTCGCTGGCCAATTACTATGTACCGACCACGACCGGCCAGCAGGTCCCGCTCTCGACGCTGGTGAAGGTCGAGACCGGCACCAATCCGAACGCGCTGTCGCATTTCAACCAGCTGAACTCGGCGACCTTCCAGGCCGTGCCGATGCCAGGCGTGACGGTCGGTCAGGCGGTGGACTTCCTGGAAGAGGCCGCCAAGAAACTGCCGGCCGGCTTCAACCACGACTATCTGGCTGACTCACGCCAATATGTGCAGGAAGGCAACCAGCTGGCGGTGGCGTTCGGCTTCGCGCTGATCATCATCTTCCTGGTGCTGGCGGCGCAGTTCGAGTCGATCCGCGATCCGCTGGTGATCATGATCTCGGTGCCGATGGCCATTTCGGGCGCGCTGATCCCGCTGTTCTTCGGGGCCGCGACGATCAACATCTATACCCAGGTGGGCCTGCTGACGCTGGTCGGCCTGATCTCGAAGCACGGCATCCTGATGGTGGAGTTCGCCAACGAGCTGCAGCTCAAGGAAGGCCTCGATCGCCGCTCGGCCATCGAAATGGCGGCGCGTGTCCGTCTGCGTCCGATCCTGATGACGACGGCGGCGATGGTGACCGGCCTGCTGCCGCTGCTCACCGCGTCGGGCGCGGGTGCTGCGAGCCGCTTCTCGATCGGCCTCGTGGTCGTCTCGGGCATGATGATCGGCACGCTGTTCACGCTGTTCGTTCTGCCTGCGGTCTATGTGGCCATCGCCACCGATCACCGCGCCGGCAAGGAGAGCGAACGCGCGCGAGAGATCGCCGATTTCGATCTGAAGCACGCCAAGACGACGTGACGCACAAAGTGAAGCATCGGGCCTTGAAGCGCTGAGCTTGCAGGGCCACATGGATTGATGTTGGATGGCGGATCGGTCAATGCGATCCGCCATTTCATTTGGGCGGACACCCCCGGAGGAGCCCCCCTCGATGACGCGTGATTTTGCGGCCGGCAATTATCGTTACATTCCCGCAGTGTTCCAGTATTCGAGCGGCGCTGCAGCGCTTCCGGGATACGAAATCGAGCGCGTCCGTTTCGATAAATGGTTGCCTTTGAAAGAAGGCTTTGCGCGCATTGCCGATTACATGCGCGCAGCAGGACGTCCGTTGACGTCGTTCTGCGCCTGCGAGTTGCGGTCGCCTGCGGTCGTTGATGAAGCTGGCTTCAAGACGTTCAACGAACATTATGTGAAGACGCTTGCGGAATGGGGCATCTTCGACGGCACCAGCAATCCCGTCGCGCGCAGCAATGTCTGTCTCGAAATCGATCCGCCGAGCGAACCGTCGTTTTATGCATTCTCGTTCGTGCGGGAAGCGAAGGGCGCGGGATCGAGCTTCGTCATCGCCGGCGGCGCCGAAGCACGCAGCGGTCCGGGCACTTATCCCGAGCGCATCGTGCGTTATCGCGAAACCTCCGCCGATGCCTTCCGCGACAAGGCGCGCATGACCATGGCCAATATGGAAGAGCGCCTCGGCGCGTTCGGCTTTGGCTGGAAGGATACGACCGCGACGCAGATCTATACCGTGCAGGACTTCCATCTGATCGTGGCCGACGAACTGGTGAAGCGTGGTGCCGCACGTCAAGGCATGACGTGGCACTTCGCGCGTCCGCCTGTCGTCGATCTCGAATTCGAGATGGATACGCGACGGGTGATGCGCGAATTCGTGATCTGAGCTGTTGCTCGTCATTACGAGCGCAGCGAAGCAATCTAGTCTTTCTAAAAGAAACACTGGATTGCTTCGTCGCTCCGCTTCTCGCAATGACGGAGTTCAATCACGCCGCGCGCGCGGACTCGCTCAGATGCGCTGCGACGATACGCAGATCATGGACGAAATTCTCGTATTCGCGCGCCTTGGCGTCTTCGTCCGGCAAGCGCAGCAGGTATGACGGATGCACGGTCACCAGCACGCGCGTGCCGTCGTCGAGATCGATCACACGACCGCGCGTCTTGCCGATCGGCACGACCTTGCCGAGCACGCTTTGCGCAGCGGTCGCGCCCATCGCGACGACGAGTTCGGGTTTCACCAGCGCCTTTTCGCGCTCGTACCAGGGACGGCATGCCTTGATCTCAGGCGTCGCCGGCTTCTGATGCAGCCGGAATTTTCCGCGCGGCACGAATTTGAAATGCTTCACCGCATTTGTGACATAGACCTTGTCGCGGATGATGCCGGCTTCTTTCAACGCCTTGTCGAGCATCTGCCCGGGTGGCCCGACGAATGGCTTGCCTGCAAGGTCTTCCTTGTCGCCGGGCTGTTCGCCGACCATCATCACCGACGCTTGTTTCGGCCCTTCGCCGAACACGGTCTGCGTCGCATCCTTCCACAAAGGACATGCGCGGCAATCGGCAGCCTCATCGCGTAAGGCAGCGAGGCTGGTATCGTTGAATTGTTCTGCCGATGCAGTGCCATGTGACTTGGCCATGATCTCCTCGCGGCGTTGTGGCTTCTTAGGTTCCTGCGCTTCCGCTGCAATCATTTCGCTGGTGACGCGTTCCGCCTTGTCGATCAGCGGTTTGATCAGCGCGGCTTCGGGCAGGTTGCGCCAGTATTTCTTTGGCATTTCGTTCTGCATCGCCTTGGTCTTCAAGCGCGCTGGATTGAAGATGTTGGCGTAATAGGTCAGCCACACCTCTTCGAGCCGGTCGCTCGATGGCGCCATGGATTTATCGACGCCGGGCGAGAACGAGACTTTGTGCCCGTCCCAATGCGCGCTGAGATCGGGCGTCAGGATCGACCACGCCATGTCGGCGAAGCGGCGCGCAAAGAATGGCGCGGCCAGTTCGACGATGTGATGATCCGGCTCGAACCAGGCGACGAAATGCGATTTGGGCTCGCGGCCGATCTCGCGAAACCGCACGAACGCGTGCATCTTGTGCTCGTCGCGGCGGATCGCCTTGGCCATGCTTTCCAGTTTGGACGTGTCTGGGTCGGTGGCGAGCTGCAGCAGGTCGTGATTGCCGCGCAGTCGCCACAGCATGCGATAGAGCAGCGCGAAACGCTGGGGATCGCGATGCAGGATGACGGTCTTGGCGAGAGCAACGAACGGTGCGGGGACATTGAACGTGCCGCGGACGTCTTCAAGCGGTGTATTCTGTGCAGCCGGGAAAAGCTCGGGCTCGTCGCCGCCAGCCACGATCCATGTGACATCGGCAGGCGCAACGCCATTCATGGCCAGCAAACGCGCCGCCTTGCGCCAGCCGTCGAAATCGGTCTCTCCATCAAGGGTGATGGTATGCATCGGATCTCCCGGATCAACGCATCTAGAAAGCAAAGCCCAATTGCTTGGCCTTCGGCTTGAAGCGTTCGGCCAGTTGCGTGCTGTCGAGCAGATGCACGGCCGGCCGATGGTCGGGAAGAACGATGAATGGCAAGGCCTTGTTCCGCGGGATGTGAAGCTTGGCGAGGTCGCCGACGCGGATCGACGAAATGCGGCGGGTTTCGATGATGCGCTGCACGGCGCGGGCACCGAAACCCGGCACGCGCAGCAGGTCCTCGCGGCTGGCGCGGTTGATGTCCAGTGGGAAGCGGTCGCGATGGCGCAGTGCCCAGGCGAGCTTGGGATCCATGTCGAGCGACAGCATGCCGTTGTCGCCCGCCACGATCTCATCGGCATCGAAGCCATAGAAGCGCATCAGCCAGTCGGCCTGATACAGCCGGTGCTCGCGCATCAAGGGCGGCGCGCGCAGCGGCAACGATCGGCTGGCATCGGGGATCGGACTGAAGGCGGAGTAATACACGCGCTTGAGATTGTAGGAGCCATAGAGATTGGCCGACGTCTTGATGATCGTCGCATCATTGGCGCTGTCGGCGCCGACGATCATCTGCGTGCTTTGTCCTGCCGGCGCAAAGCGCGGCGCGGTGCGTCCGCGCGGCGTCGGCTTGGCGCCTTCGCGCGCCTCGTCCAGTTTCAGCCGCAGACGTCCCATGGTGCGACGGATCGCACGCACATCTTTCTCCGGTGCCAGTTGCTTGAGGCTGCCTTCGTCCGGCACCTCGATATTGATCGAGAGCCGGTCGGCATATTTGCCGGCTTCGGTGATCAGCGCATCGTCGGCTTCAGGGATGGTCTTGAGATGAATGTAGCCGCGGAAGTGATGCTCCTCGCGCAGTTTTCGCGCGACGGCCACGACTTGCTCCATCGTGTAGTCGGCACTGCGGATGATGCCGGAGGACAAGAACAATCCCTCGATGTAATTGCGGCGATAGAAATCCAGTGTCAGCTGCACCACCTCATCGACGGTGAAGCGCGCGCGCGTCACATTGCTGGAGGCGCGGTTGACGCAATACAGGCAATCGTAGTTGCAGGCATTGGTGAGCAGGATCTTCAGCAGCGAGATGCAGCGGCCATCAGGCGCATAGGAATGACAGATGCCCATGCCCGCATCGGTCGAACCGATGCCTTTGCCATCGCGGGAGTCCCGTTTCTCGGTACCGCTGGATGCGCAGGACGCGTCGTATTTGGCGGCATCGGCGAGGATCTCCAGCTTACGCTTCACGTCCATTCCCAAAACTTCCTTGATTCCATTCGCGAAAAAAAATTGGTCGCGATCCCCGGCTGAATCTCGATTGACTCGGGAGACCCCATTAGCTTTATATTAGAACACATCATGAACAAATGAGCCAGTCACGGGTTCATTTCAAAACCCCTGTTTGGCAGCGATTTTTGAGGAGCGGCGCATGAACGGCGCACGCATGAGCACGCTTGCGCGCCTGCGCGGCGCCATCGAACGCATCGAGACGCATAGCGATACCTATGCGCCGGCGCGGGTTTCGCTGGGTCATGCCGAGGCCGACCTGGTGCTGCAGGGCGGGCTGGCGCGTGGAACCGTGCATGAGGTGTTTGCCGAAGGTCGCCACAGCGCCGCTGCGACCGGTTTCATCGCCGGTCTCGCGCATCGCGTGTCGGATCGGCGGCCGCTGCTGTGGATCCGACAGGATTTCGTCGAACGCGAATGCGGGACGCTGGCCATGAATGGCTGGCGCGAACTCGGCCTCGATCCGCGCTTGTTGGTGACGGTGCGCGCGCCCGATGTAGAGGCGGCGTTGCGCACCACGGCCGATGCGCTGGCCTGCGATGCGCTGGGCAGCGTGGTGCTGGAGACCTGGGGCGACAGCAAGCAGTTCGATCTGGTGGCCAGCCGCAAGCTGACGCTGGCCGCGCGCGGTTCGGGCGTCACCGCATTGCTGTTGCGCACGGCGGCGACGCCATTGGCGAGTACGGCCGAAACGCGATGGATCGTGCGCTCCGCGCATTCGCCGCCCGCCAGAACCTGGGAGCTCAAATATTCAGAAGGCTGGGGCGCGCCGATGCTCGACGTCCAGCTGGTTCGCAATCGTCATGGCCTCGGCGGCCAATGGATCATGGAATGGAAGTGCGATGATGGCGAATTCCGTGATGCGCCGGCGGTTTCTCAGCCTGTGGCTGCCGCGATTGCCGACCGATCGCATCAAGCGGCAATTGGCCCGCATCGGCGCGCCGGTTGATGCGCAGGCGAGTATCGTCGTCGCCAAATTGAACAATGCGCTGCAGATCTCGGCGCTCGACGATGCCGCCGCAAGACTCGGCCTCGAGATCGGCCTGCCGCTCGCCAATGCGCGGGTGGTGTGTCCGGACATTCAGGTCTTCGATGCCGATCCCGTGGCCGACACGCAGACGCTCACCGACATCGCCGACTGGTGCGATCGCTTCACGCCGCTGGTGGCGCTCGATCTGCCGCATGGCCTGTTTCTCGACATCACCGGCTGCGCGCATCTGTTCGGTGGCGAAGCGGCGCTGCTGCAGCAGCTCTGCACCACGCTCATGCGGCAAGGCTTTGTCGTCAGCGCCGCGATTGCGGGAACATCGACCTGTGCGCGCACGCTCAGCCGCCATGCGCATGGCCGCATCGTCGCCAGTGGAGACGAGGCCAAGGCGGTGATGTCGTTGCCGCTGTTCACGCTTGGTGCCGAAGAGGCCATCACGCGCGGGCTGCGTCGCGCCGGGCTGAAGACCATCGGCAACGTCGCATCGCGGGCGCGCCACGAGATCACTGCGCGGTTCGGCGCAGCGTTCACGACATTGCTGGAACAGGC
This sequence comes from Hyphomicrobiales bacterium, assembly GCA_026400425.1. Lineage (GTDB taxonomy): Bacteria > Pseudomonadota > Alphaproteobacteria > Rhizobiales > Xanthobacteraceae > Tardiphaga. Next base: position 7,858 of record JAPLPC010000157.1, read on the forward strand.
GCTGGGGCAGAGCGATGCGCCGATCAGCCCGCGCAAGCCGCTGCCGGATTACATCGTCGAACAGCGTTTTGCCGAGCCGATCGCCACCGATGGCGTGATCGAAGCAACGCTGGCCTCGCTGGCGCGTACATTGATCGCGGCAATGGACAAGCAGGGCAAAGGCGCGCGGCGGCTGGAGGCGTCATTCTTCCGCACCGATGGCGCGGTGCGCACCATTACGGTGGAAACCGGCCAGCCCGTCACCAAAGGCGAGGTGGTCGACCGGCTGTTTCGCGAGCGGCTGGATGCCATCGCCGATCCGCTCGATCCCGGCTTCGGCTTCGACATGATGCGGCTGTCGGCCAGCCATACAGAAATCGTGGTGCAGCAGCAGCGCGACCTCGACGCCAATGTGCATGACAATGACGATCTGGCCGATCTGATCGATCGCATCGCGGCGCGGATCGGTCCGCGCCGCGTGCAGGTTCACCTGCCGATGAACAGCCACGTGCCGGAACTGGCAATGTGGGCGGCACCGGCGCAGCATTATCGCACCCAGGCGCTGCAGGCTGCATGGCCAGAGCGCGAGGACGCGCCGCCATTGCGGCCGTTGCGGTTGTTCGAACGGCCGGAGCCGGTCGAGGTGATTGCCGTGGAGTTTCCCGACAAGCCGCCACGCCGCTTCAAATGGCGCCGCGTGCTGCACACCGTGCTGCATGTGGAAGGGCCTGAGCGCATCGCGATGGAATGGTGGCGCGCCCATGAAGCGATGCCGACGCGCGATTACTTTCGCGTCGAGGACGACAGCGGCCAGCGTTTCTGGCTGTTCCGCGATGGCCTCTATGGCGAGATGATCCGCGACGGCGAGGTGGTGGCGCCGCAATGGTATGTGCACGGGCTGTTCGCATGACCATCCATGTCCAGGATATCGACATGGGCGGCTATGCGGAAATCGCCGTCGCCAGCAATTTCTCGTTTTTGCGCGGCGCGTCGCATCCGCAGGATTATGTGCACCAGGCGAGTATCGAAGGATTGCATGCGATCGGCATCGCCGATCACAACACCATGGCCGGCGTGGTGCGCGCCTATGCCGAACTGGACAACAAGGATCTCGTCTACAAACCGAAACTGCTGATCGGGACGCGGCTGGTGTTCAATGACGGTACGCCGGACGTGCTGGCCTATCCGCGCGACCGCGACGCCTATGGCCGGCTGTGTCAATTGCTCAGCAAAGGCAAACTACGCGCCGACAAAGGCGACTGCCATCTGATGTTCGGCGATCTCGCCGAATTCAGCGAGGGGCAATTGCTGGTGCTGATGCCGGCCTATCGTCTGGCGGTATCGCTGCTGCAGCAGACGCTGGATGCGTTGCTGCAACTGCCGGCCGCCGGCATCTGGCTTGGTGCCAGCATGTATCATCGCGGCGACGACAAGCGGCGATTGGCCGGGCTGCAGCAGATCGCAGCGTCGGCGCGGGTGCCGCTCATCGCCACCAATGATGTGCTCTACCATCATCCCGCGCGCCGCGTCCTGCAGGATGTGGTGAGCTGCATCCGCGAAAAGACCACCATCGAGACAGCCGGGCGACTGCTGGAGATCAATGCCGAGCGGCATCTGAAACCGGCGGCGGAAATGATCCGGCTGTTTCGCGATTATCCCGAGGCGATCCGCCAAACCGTGCGGTTTGCCGACCGCATCACGTTCACGCTTCATCAGCTCAAATATCAGTATCCCGATGAGCCGGTGCCGCATGGCAAGACGGCGCAACAGCATCTCGAGGATCTGACCTGGGAAGGCTATGCCCGGCATTTCCCCAAGCGGGAGGATCAGAAGCTCGTCGCCACCCTGAACAAGGAACTCGCGCTCATCAAGGAGCTGGCTTACGCGCATTATTTCCTGACCGTGCACGACATCGTGCGCTATGCGCGCAGCCGCAACATCCTCTGTCAGGGCCGAGGGTCGGCGGCGAATTCGGCGGTCTGCTACATGCTCGACATCACATCGGTCAATCCAGCCGAGGTCGATCTGCTGTTCGAACGCTTCATCTCGAAGGAACGTCTGGAGCCGCCGGATATCGATGTCGATTTCGAGCACGTCCGCCGCGAGGAGGTGATGCAATATGTCTATCGCCGTTATGGCCGCCATCGCGCCGCGATCATCGCGACCGTGATCCATTACAGGCCGCGTTCGGCAATCCGCGATGTCGGCAAGGCGCT
>JAPLPC010000465.1 GCA_026400425.1 Hyphomicrobiales bacterium
GCACCGATCCGATCGCCCTGATGAAGGCGCGCAAGAACGCAGCCGAGCTGGATGGCGCGCGCAACGCCCATCTGCGCGACGGCGCCGTCATGGTGCGCTATCTCTCCTGGCTGGCGCGCGAGGCGCCGAAGGGCGGCCTCACCGAGATCGACGCCGTGGAAGCGCTGGAGACGTTTCGCCGCAACACCGGCGCCCTGAAGGACGTGTCGTTTCCGACCATCGCCGGCACCGGCCCCAATGGAGCCATCGTGCATTACCGCGTCACCCGCAAGAGCAATCGCCGCATCGCGCCGGGCGACCTGTTGCTGATCGACAGCGGCGCGCAATACGAAGACGGCACCACCGACGTCACCCGCACCATCGCCATCGGCGAACCCACCGACGCGATGCGCGACCGCTTCACCCGCGTGCTGCGCGGCCATATCGCGATTGCCCGCGCGGTGTTTCCCGACGGCACCTCTGGCGCGCAGATCGATGCCTTTGCGCGCCAGTTCCTGTGGCATGCCGGGCTCGATTTCGCCCATGGCACCGGTCATGGCGTCGGCAGCTATCTGTCAGTGCATGAGGGCCCGGCGCGGATCTCCAAGATCGGCACCACGCCGCTCAAGCGCGGGATGATCCTGTCCAACGAGCCCGGCTACTACAAGACCGACGCCTTTGGCATCCGCATCGAGAATCTTGAACTGGTGGTTGAAGCCAGGATAGACGGTGCCGAGCAGCCCATGAACGGCTTCGAGACGCTGACGCTGGCCCCGATCGACCGCCGGCTGATCAACGCGCACCGCATCTCCAAGCGTGAGTTGAACTGGATCAACGACTATCACGCGCGCGTCCGCCGCGAGATCGCACCCCTGATCGACGATGCTGCGGTTCGCGACTGGCTGCACGCGGCGACAGAGCCGCTGGTGCCGGGATGAGTTGCGCCTTGCTCAGCCGCCGTCATTGCGAGGAGCGAAGCGACGCGGCAATCCAGGCCTTTCACAGGATAGCGAAGACTGGATTGCTTCGTCGCAAGGGCTCCTCGCAATGACGGGGATTGTGCGGAGCGTTGAATCACAACAAAAGAAACTGCCAGCGCGTGAACGATAGCTCACCCATCCGGCCTGCCGCTCCCTTACCCGACCACACGCGATCGCGGGTGATGCTGTTGCTGCTGGTGGTGATGACCGGCATCGCGCCGATCTCGCTCTATATGCTGGTGCCGGCGCTGCCCGAACTGGCGCGCACCTTCGATGCCGACATCTCGATCGCGCAGATGACGGTGTCGCTCTACATGGTCGGGCTGGCGTTTTCGCAGCTCATCATGGGTCCGCTGTCGGACCGCTTCGGCCGCCGCCCGGTGCTGCTGGCGGGGCTCGGCCTGATGGTGGTCGCCGGCATCGGCTCCAGCTTCGCCGAAACCTTGCCACAACTGATCGCGGCGCGATTCTTCCAGGCGCTCGGCGGCGCCACAGCCTGGTCATCGCCGTCATGATGATCGCGCAGATGCTGTCGCCGCTGGCCGGCGGCCTGATCGAGACGGGCTTCGGCTGGCGTGCGATCTTCTACACGGTCACCGCAGCATCGCTGATCGTCACGCTGGCGATCGCATGGCTGCTGCCGGAAACACGGCGACGCGCCACCAGCGACGGCGACGGCGGCCACGGTTTTATCGCCGATGCCAGAGTGCTGTTTCGAAGCCGTGCCTTCATCGGCTATTTGTTGTGCTACGTGATGGCGTCATGGATCATCTTCACCTTCGCCGGTGGCGGCCCCTTCGTGGTGGTCAACCAGATGGGCCGCAGCTCGGCCGAATACGGCGCCTGGTTCGCGACCTCGGGCCTCGCTTACCTCATCGGCAATCTCGCCTGCGTGCGCTTCGCGCCGCGCCGGCGCATCGAGCAACTGATCTGGTTCGGCCTCGCGCTGCAATTCGGCGGCGCCCTGCTGAACGTGGTGTGGGGACTGACAGGCCTGAATCAGCAGCCATCCTGGTTGTTTCTCACCCATATGATCGTGATGTTCGGCAATGCCTTCGTGATGTCGAACGGCGCCGCCGGTGCGCTTTCGATCCGCCCGCAGGCGGCCGGTGCCGCGTCGGGCATGATGGGCTTCATGCAAATGGGCTTCGGCGCGCTGTGCTCGCAGGGTGGCGCCTGGCTCGGCGGCCACTTTGCGACCCCGGTCGCGCTCAACCTGTCGCTGGTCGTGCTGTCCTGCGGCTGCGCGGCCGCCATGATCTTTCTGGTGCCTCGCCGCAAGGTGGTGGTGACGGAGAAGATGGTCGAGAAAGCCGAGAGCGAAGAGAGCGGGCTGATGTAGAGCTCCCTCCCCCAAGCGGCGCAGAAGCCATCGCTCTATCCCCCAATCAATTCCAACCACTCGTCCTCGGTCAGCACGGCGACCCCGAGATCACGCGCCTTGGTAAGCTTCGATCCGGCGTCTTCGCCGGCGACGACATAATCGGTCTTCTTCGACACCGAGCCTGCGACCTTGGCGCCCAGACGTTCGGCCGCGGCCTTGGCTTCGTCGCGGGTGAACTTGGTGAGCGAGCCCGTGAACACCACGGTCTTGCCGGCCACCGGCGTGTCGGCCTTGGCCTGCGCCACGTCCAGCACTTCGATCTCGCAGAGCAATTCGTCCAGTGCCTTCACGTTGCGTTGCTCGGCGAAGAACTCGACCACCGCATCCGCGACGATATCGCCGACGCCGCCGATATTGTTGAGATCGGTATAAGCCTCCGACGTGTTGCCCTGCTCGCTTTGCCCGGCGGCAGCCGCCAGCATCGCGTCGCGGAATGCGGCGAACGAGCCGTAATGTCGCGCCAGCAGCTTCGCATTGCCTTCGCCGATATGGCGGATGCCAAGCGCGAAGATCAGGCGGTTGAGCTCGATCTTGCGGCGCTCGTCGATCGCCGCGAACAGGTTGCGCACCGAGATCTCGCCGTAACCCTCGCGGTCCCGCAGCTTCTTGCTGTTGCGCCCATCGCGCTTGGCCAGCGTGAAGATATCGACGGGATGCATGATGATCCCTTCGTCATAGAACTCCTGAATCTGCTTGTCGCCGAGGCCATCGATATCGAAGGCCAGCCGCGACACGAAATGCTTCAGCTTCTCCACCGCCTGCGCCGGACACACCAGCGCACCGGTGCAGCGCGTGACGACCTCGTCATTCTCGCGAATGGCATGGCTGCCGCAGACCGGACACTTGTCGGGAAACATGTAGGGCTTCGCCGTCGCCGGGCGCTTGTCGAGCATAACGTTGACGACCTGCGGAATGACGTCGCCGGCGCGTTGCACGATCACGGTATCGCCTTCGCGGATATCGACGCCATCACGCAGCGGCTGACCATCATTGCCGATACCCTTGATATAATCGGCATTGTGCAGCGTCGCATTCGACACCACCACGCCGCCGACGGTGATCGGCGTCAGCCGGGCCACCGGGGTCAATGCGCCGGTGCGGCCGACCTGGATGTCGATCTTTTCGAGCACGGTCGTCGCCTGCTCGGCCGCGAATTTGTGCGCAATGGCCCAGCGCGGCGCGCGGCCGGCGAAGCCGAGGCGGGCCTGCCAGTCGATCCGATCGACCTTGTAGACGACGCCGTCGATGTCATAGCCGAGTTGAGCCCTGATCTCTCCGATCCGGCGATAGAAGACGAGCGCGTCATCGACACCCTTGCACAGCGTGATCTCCGGATTGACGGTGAAGCCAGCTTTATCCAGCCAATCGATCATCGCGTGTTGCGTCGGTTCCGGCATCGGATAGTCCGACATCTCGCCCCACGCATAGGCAAAGAATTTCAGCGGCCGCGACGCAGTGCTGGCCACATCCTTCTGCCGCAGCGAGCCGGCAGCCGAGTTGCGCGGATTGGCGAAGACGGTGTCGCCGGCTTCTTCCTGCTTTTTGTTCAGCGCCAGGAAATCACTCTTGAGCATATAGACTTCACCGCGGAGCTCGCAGGCGGCAGGGGCATGCTTACCCTTCAGCGTCGTGGGGATGTCCTTGATGGTCCGGACATTGGCGGTGACGTCCTCACCTGTAAAACCATCGCCACGGGTGGCCGCATGGATCAGTTCGCCATTCTCATAACGCAGCGACAGTGAAAGGCCGTCGATCTTCGGCTCGGCCACCAGTGCCGGAAATTCATCGAGTTTCAGGAAGCGCTGAATACGGGTGATGAATTCGGCGACGTCCTCGTCGCTGAAGGCATTGCCGAGCGACAGCATCGGCACGGCGTGCTGGATTTTGGCGAAGCCGCGCGCGGGGGCCGCACCGACGGTCTGGGTCGGCGAATCCGTCGCAACGAGATCGGGAAACTTCGCCTCGATGGCTTCGACGCGGTGGCGCAACGCGTCATACTCGGCGTCCGACACCGTCGGGGCATCATCCTGATAGTAGCGCTTGTTGTGCGCCTCCATTTCCAGCGACAGCCGCATCAGCTCGATCTTGGCTTTGGGCTTGGTGAGCGTGGAAATATCGGGGGGATTTTTGGGGGATTTTGCCATGCGGATCGCTCTCGTCATTCCGGGGCGCGCGCAGCGCGAACCCGGAATCTCATCATGTTTTGCTCTTACAGGATCGAAGCAACATAAGCGCGAGCATTGCAAGGTTCCGGGTTCGCGCCTGCGGCGCGCCCCGGAATGACAGCCAAGATCAGGCCGCGCCCTTGAGCAGGCGATCCGCAGCCGCCCTTGCTTCGGCGGTGATCTCGGCGCCGGCCAGCATGCGGGCGATTTCTTCGCGGCGATGATCGTCGGCGAGGGTGTTGACGTTGGTCGCCACCCGCTTGCCCTTGTCGAGGGCGGCCTTCGAGATCAACAGATGCTGGTCGGCCCGTGCGGCGACCTGCGGCGCATGGGTAACGGCCATCACCTGGACCTTGCCAGCGAGCCGCGCCAACCGGGCCCCGATGGCGTCGGCCACCGCGCCGCCGACACCCGTGTCGATTTCGTCGAACACCAGCGTGGGCGCCGAGCCCTTGTCGGACAGCACCACTTTCAGCGCCAGCAGGAAGCGCGAGAGTTCGCCGCCGGAAGCGACCTTCATCATCGGCCCCGGCCGCGTGCCCGGGTTGGTCTGCACCCAGAATTCGACGCGGTCGATGCCCTGCGGGCCGGGCGTGGCCGCATCGGTGTCGACCTGGGTGATGAACTTGGCGCGTTCCAGCTTCAGCGGTGCCAGTTCGGCGATCACGGCCTTGTTGAGCTTCTCGGCCGATTTGATACGGGCGGCCGACAGCTTCGCGGCAGCCGCGGCATATTTCGCGTCGGCCTCGGCGGCGGCCTTCTCCAGCTTCTGCAACTGGCCGGCACCGGCATCGATGATGGCCACATCGGCTTCGAATTTCGCGGCCAGTGCGGCGAGGCCATCGACGGGCGTCGAGAATTTGCGGGCGGCGGCGCGCAGCGCAAACAGCCGCTCCTCGATCCGCTCGAGCTCGGCGGGATCGAAATCCGCGGCGACCAAAGCGGCGCTGAGATGCTGATCGGCCTCTTCCAGCGCATTGATGGCAACGTCGATCGCCTTCACCGCAGGTTCGACCATGGCAGGCGACGAACCTGCCCGGCGCTCCAGCCGGCGGACGGCGGCGGCCAGTGCGGAAATCGGCGAATGCGGGGCGGATACCGCCTCCTGCGCCTCACGCAGATCGCCGGCGATCTTTTCGCCCTGCATCATGCCGGTGCGGCGTTCGGCGAGTTGCGTTTCCTCGCCGTCTTTCGGACGCAGCTTCTTCAGTTCGTCGGCGGAGTGGCGCAGGTAATCGGCGTCACGGGCGGCGCGCTCCATGTCGGCGCGGTGGCTGTCGAGCGCCCCGTAGGACGCCTTGCGGGCGGTCCACAAGCCATCCAGGGCCGTGACGTCCTTCTCCAGCCCTGCAAAGGCGTCGAGCAGGCGGCGATGGCTGGCGGCATCCACCAGCGCGCGGTCGTCGTGCTGGCCGTGGATTTCGACCAAAGCGGCGCCGACCGCCTTCAGCGTCTGCACGCTGACGGTCTGGTCGTTGATGTAAGCACGGGTGCGGCCGTCGGCCAATTGCACGCGGCGCAGAATCATCTCGCCGGTGTCGTCGTCGAAGCCGTTGTCCTTGAGCAGGCTGAGCGCGGGATGGCCGGGCGCCAGATCGAAGGCGGCGGTCACCTGTCCCTGATCGGCCCCATGGCGGACCAGATCGGCATTGCCGCGACCGCCAAGGGCCAGCGCGAACGCATCCAGCAGGATCGATTTGCCAGCGCCGGTCTCGCCGGTGAGCACGGCGAGGCCGCGCGCGAATTCGATATCGAGCCGCTCGATCAGGACGATGTCACGGATCGACAGACGAGCGAGCATGAGCGGATCATTCCTAGCCGAGGCCGATTCGCTTGAAGGCCCGGGAAATATAGGAGCCCTTGTTCTCGCTCGGTTCGAGACCGCCCGACTTTACAATATTGTAAGCGTCTTTGTACCAGCGGCTGTCAGGAAAATTGTGGCCGAGCACGGCGGCGGCGGTCTGCGCCTCGCCGACCACACCGACGGTCATATAGGCCTCGGTCAGGCGCATCAGCGCCTCCTCGACGTGGCGGGTGGTCTGGTATTGCGTGACCACGGTCTTGAAGCGGTTGATGGCGGCGGTGTAGTCGCGCTTCTTCATGTAATAGCGGCCGATATCCATTTCCTTGCCGGCCAGCTGGTCGCGCGCACCTTCGAGCTTCTGCTTGGCCGAGGTGGCGTATTCGGAGGTCGGATATTTGCGGATGACCTCTTCGAGCGCGGCCATCGCCTTTTCGGTGCGGCCCTGGTCGCGCGAGATGTCGGGGATCTGGTCGTAATGCGAGGCTGCGATCAGATACTGGGCATAGGCAGCGTCCGGGCTGCCGGGATGCAGCGTGACGTAACGGGTCGCCGAGCCGATGCAGGTGTCGTAGTCGCCGGTCTGGTACGCCGCGTAAGCCGACATCAGCAGTGATTTGCGCGCCCATTCCGAATACGGGTGCTGGCGATCGACCTCTTCGAACTTCTTCGCGGCAGCCTTCGGATCCTTGCTCTGGTTCATGAGGTAGAGGCCCTCATTATAGGGCTTGTCGGTGGGCTCATCGACGAAGGTCTCGTCCTTCTTCGTGAACTTGTCCAACAGCGAGCCGG
>JAPLPC010000488.1 GCA_026400425.1 Hyphomicrobiales bacterium
CGCGCATGCCCAGCGCCTTGCACTTGGGCGCCAGTTCGGCGGAAATCACGCCGACGCCGAAAATCGCCGCGGTCTTGCCCTTGAGCAGGCTGGGCGGAACGCCGCGGTCCCACTTGCCCTGTTGCTGGTTGCGCACCGCGCGCGGCAGGTAGCCCATGGCGCGATAGGCATCGACGCCAAGCGCGCCGTGGCGCTTGGAGAGCTTGGAACCATCGGGGCCGTGGATCAGCGGGATGTGGGACATGCTGGGGACGTCCCAGCCGAGCGCGTCATAGATCTGCTTCTGGCGCGCCGCGTTGATCAGATGATCGTCGCCGCGGATCACATGCGTGACGCCCATGTCGTGGTCGTCCACCACGACGGCCAGCATATAGGTCGGCGTGCCGTCACCGCGCAGCAGCACGAGATCGTCCAGGTTTTCATTCTGCCAGACCACGCGGCCCTGCACCTGATCCTCGATGACGGTCTCGCCGGTGAGCGGCGCCTTGAGGCGGATGGTGGGCTTGACGTCGGGCTTCGGCGTCGATGGGTCGCGGTCGCGCCACAGGCCGTTATAGAGTTTCGAGCGACCCTCGGCGCGCGCTGCTTCGCGCATCTGCGTCAGCTCTTCGGCGCTGGCATAGCAAGAATAGGCTTTGCCTTCGGCCAGCAGTTGTTCGGCGACCTCGCGGTGGCGGGCGGCGCGGGCGAACTGGAACACGGTGTCGCCATCCCATGTGATGCCGAGCCATTTGAGGCCGTCGATGATGGCATCGATGGCTGCATCCGTGGACCGCTCCCGGTCGGTATCCTCGATCCGCAGCAGCATCTTGCCGCCATGCTTCTTGGCATACAGCCAATTGAACAGCGCGGTGCGGCCGCCGCCGATATGAAGGAAGCCGGTCGGCGAGGGCGCGAAGCGGGTAACGACGGGTGTGGACATGTCTGGCGGGGTCGATCTGTTTCAGGTGGAATTTTGCGCCGTTTAACACACCCCGGCGCCGCTGCCCAATGGCCAAAACCCCCGCGGGGCGGCGCGGAACCGTGCGCGTTCCGGGATCGCTCCCCTTGGCGGGAGCGCGGGGATTTGGCACATAGGGCGCAATCTGAAAGGCATCCAATGACAGACGAATCGACCACGAGCACCGCCGACGAGGCCGGCCGCGATTTCATCCGTGACATCGTGGCGACCGACCTCGAATCCGGCAAACACCAGAGCGTGGTGACCCGGTTTCCGCCGGAGCCGAACGGCTATCTGCATCTCGGCCACGCCAAGTCGATCTGCCTGAATTTCGGGGTTGCCGCCGAGTTCGGAGGACGCTGTAACCTGCGTTTCGACGACACCAATCCGACCAAGGAAGAGCAGGAATATATCGACGCGATCCAGCGCGACGTGCGCTGGCTCGGCTTCGAGTGGGGCGACGGCAACCTGCATTTCGCGTCGGACTATTTCGAGCAGCTGTATGACTGGGCCGTGGTCCTGATCCGCGACGGCAAGGCCTATGTGGATGACCAGTCGCCCGAGGAGATGCGCATCGCGCGCGGCACGCTCACCGAGCCCGGCCGGAACAGCCCGTTTCGCGATCGATCGGTGGAAGAGAATCTCGATCTGTTCGCACGCATGCGGGCCGGCGAGTTCCCGAACGGCGCCCGCGTGTTGCGTGCCAAGATCGATATGGCCAGCGGCAATATCAATCTGCGCGATCCCGTGATCTATCGCATCCTGCATGCGCATCATCCGCGCACCGGCGACGCCTGGAAGATCTATCCGAGCTACGATTTCGCCCACGGCCAGTCGGACGCCATCGAACACGTCACGCATTCGATCTGCACGCTGGAGTTCGAGGACCATCGTCCGCTTTACGACTGGTGCCTGGATAATCTGCCGGTGCCGTC
>JAPLPC010000235.1 GCA_026400425.1 Hyphomicrobiales bacterium
CTGGTACCGCGTCGGCGAAGGCGCCGGCCGGATCGGTGCCGTGGTCGGCGCGCTGATCGTGCTGTTCGTCTGGGGCATGATCTCGAACCGCCGCACGGTGTGATCGCGATCGACTGGCACCGCACCGGCCGAGACTTGAAAGGCCGATACAGAATAAGTTGAAAAACTGAAGCCGGCGAAGGATGACCTCCTTCGCCGGCTTTTTAATTCTGGCCTTGTGCCAGGCATTCGCGCCTCGCAAGATAACGGTAAAACAAGGCGTCGATGGCCGGGACATCCAGCCGGTGTTTCGCCTAGCCGGTCATGATCACGTCACGGAGGAAAATATCGGCATGTCCAGCATCGATCTCACGCCACAGGGCGCCACGCATCCGTTCGAGCGCAGCCATTCCATCGTCATCGCGGCCCCGCCCGAGGCTGTGTTCGACTATGTCACCAATCCCCACTCATGGCCGGAATGGCTGCCGTCGTCGCATGAGATCGATTGCGCCGACCGCCCGATGGCGTTCGGCGACACCTTTCACGAACACTGGTCCACCCGCACCGGACCGGTCGGCCTCGACTGGCTGGTGATCGCCTGCGAGCGCCCGCGGCTATGGATCGGCCTGACGCATATGAGTGCCGTGGGGCCGATCGTGGTGCAGTATGACTGCGCTATCGTGGATGGCGGCACACGGTTTACGCGCACGGTGCGCAACCCGGCGCGACCGAAGGAAGCGAGCGCGGAGATCATGGCGCGGATCGACGCGGAGGCGGAATTGGGGCTGGGGAATATTAGGAGGAGGGTGGGATAAAGCCTCTTTTAGAGTATCTCGACCGAAACGACCTCACGACTTTTCCTGTCCACGGAAGCTCTTCGAATTTTGATCGCTGCATCATAGGCTCTTAAAGCGAGAGCATCAGACGCTAGACGTCTCTCATCGTACGCATAGCCGAATGTAACTGTCTTGATCAGGCCGGTCGGCACATATCTCAGGTGAATATCGCTATTGGGACCGGTCGCTTCGTCACAGTCCGAAAGCTTGCGAAGCGATCTCCACTCTCTTTCAAACTGCCATTGCTCATCTTTGAACAAAAACATCGCCATTGGGTCAGAAAGAAGCCCTTCTTGTAATCGGTCCGTATAGCTAACCTTCCAAATTAGATGCCTCCCATTTGGCGCACGGAAGAACTGGTGATTTGTGTCCAGCTCGACACAAAAACCTGCGCCAGAGGATGCATAAAGGCCCCACAGCTGTTTATTGGCTGCTGTATCAGAAACGGAAAACACTCCAAACTCCGAAGCGAACGTTTCAAGAAAGGCGCCGGAAGTAGAGCTCGCTGCCGAAAATGTGACCTCAACGAATGCTTCAATCGCCAAGATTGCGTCATCGACAACTCTGCGCAACTCCGCCTGCCCTTCTTTGGTTTTTAGCTTTTCGCGTACGGCGGCCAATTCCTGGTCGCTCAAGAAACGCCCATTTCTCAAACACTCATTTCTGAACATCTCTATGAATATTTCGCGTTCGCTACCGAGCGAGCGAAATGTTGACTTGAGATGATCTGCAAAGAGTTTCTTGGTCGCGTCTGATCCAAATCGCTCCCATCGTTCGGTTAACTCGAACGGATCATTCAATGCAGATCGCTGTGAGTACCTGAAAGCTGGTCTGGCGAAAAATTCAGTTCGCTCTCTGGGGAAATACTTGAAGACCGAAGTTGGAGGCGCCGCCTGATCGAGAGCCAAAAACTCAGCGGTCGCAGTTTTAGTGATATCGAAAGAGCGGTTCTGCTGATCCAAAAAGCGATCTAAGTTTCCCATCACCGGCCATCCGTTCTCAGCTGCTGACCTGATAAAGTAACGAATTCACATGGCTTTGGCCGCCGCTCTTCTTGTACTCCACAGTGAAATCACTGAATCTCGAATTAGGTAACGCCCCGAAAGATTATCACCCCTGCTTCTTCACGTCCTTAACGCTCGAGAACACGATACCTTCGGCGCGTTCCTTGGTGTAGTTCAGATAGAAATCGTTCTTGGCCAGAAACACCGGATCGCCGTCGACGTCGTCGGCGACGCCGGAATTGTTGTTGGTCATGAAGGTTTCGAGTTTCTTCTTGTCGTCGGACGAGATCCAGCGCGCCAGAGAGAATTCTGAGACTTCGAAACTCACGGGCAGCTGATATTCAGCATCGAGCCGCGCTTTCAGCACGTCGAGCTGCAGCGGGCCCACGACGCCGACCAGGGCTGGCGCGCCGTCGCGCGGGCGGAACACCTGCACGACGCCCTCTTCCGACATCTGCTGCAAGGCCTCTTTCAGCTTCTTCGCTTTCATCGCATCGCCCAGGCGCACGCGGCGGACGATTTCCGGCGCGAATGACGGCACGCCGATGAAGGTGATGTCCTCGCCATCGGTGAGCGTGTCGCCGATGCGCAGCGTGCCGTGATTGGGGATGCCGACCACGTCGCCGGCATAGGCCTCATCCGCGATGGCACGGTCCTGCGCGAAGAAGAATTGCGGTGACGACAGCGACATGTTCTTGCCGGTGCGCACCAGCTTGGCCTTCATGCCGCGGGTCAGCTTGCCCGAGCACAGGCGCGCAAACGCGATGCGGTCGCGATGGTTGGGATCCATGTTGGCCTGGATCTTGAAAACGAAGGCCGACATGCGCGGCTCGTCGGCTTCGACCTTGCGGGCATTGCTTTCCTGCGCGCGCGGCGGCGGCGCGTAACGGCCGAGGCCTTCGAGCAGATCGCCGACGCCGAAATTGCGCAGCGCGCTGCCGAAATAGACCGGGGTCATGTGGCCCTCGCGGAACGACTGCAGGTCGAACGGCTTGCCGGCTTCCTTCACCAGTTCGAGTTCGCCGGCGACCTCATCGGCATCGAGATTGGGATTCCTGCCGGCGAGTTCGGAGATCGCGATCTTCTCGGCCGCCCCCGTTTTGGCGCCGCCGCCTTCGAGCAAACGGACGCCACCGGTCTCGATGTCATAGGTGCCCATGAAATCACGGCCGCGGCCGACCGGCCAGTTGATCGGCACGGTGTCGAGCGCCAGCGTCTTCTCGATCTCGTCCAGGAGATCGAACACGTCGCGGCTCTCGCGGTCCATCTTGTTGACGAAGGTGATGATCGGGATGTCGCGCAGACGACAGACCTCGATCAGCTTCAGCGTACGCGCTTCGATGCCCTTGGCGGCGTCGATCACCATGATGGCGCTGTCGACCGCGGTCAGCGTGCGATAGGTGTCTTCCGAGAAGTCTTCGTGGCCCGGCGTATCCAAGAGATTGAAGACGTGGCCCTGGAATTCGAACGTCATCACCGAGGTGACGACGGAGATGCCGCGGTCGCGCTCGATCTTCATCCAGTCCGAACGCGTATTGCGCCGCTCGCCCTTCGCCTTCACCTGCCCCGCCAGATTGATCGCGCCACCGAACAACAGCAGCTTTTCGGTCAGCGTGGTCTTGCCCGGCGTCAGGATGCGAGATGATCGCAAACGTACGTCGGCGCGCGACCTCGGCGGCAAGCGGGGACGCAACATTCGGGGACGCTGGGGATGCGGTGGTGGGGGCGATGTCGGACATGATGGGGCTGTCGCAGGTAAAAAGCGTGATTTCAAGGTTTTTTGGCTGACGCGGCGACCTTGCGCCGCGTTGCGGCAGCCGCGCGTTGCCCCCATATAGAACGGGCGAGGACGACCTCCAAATCAATCCATCATTGCAGGGACGACCCTGCCTTTTTTGCAGGAGGCCGTTCCATGGCCTGGTTCATTCTGTTCGTCGCCGGTTTGCTCGAAATCGGCTGGGCCGTCGGGCTCAAATATACCGAAGGCTTCACCAAGCGCGTCCCTTCCGTGCTCACGCTGACCAGCATGGCGGCGTCGGTCGGCATGCTGGCACTGGCGCTCAAGGAATTGCCGATGGGAACCGCCTACGCGGTGTGGACCGGCATCGGCGCGGTCGGCACCGCGGCGTTCGGCATCTATCTGTTCGGCGACCCCGCCACGGTGGCGCGGATCGGCTGTATCGGGCTGATCGTGGCCGGCATCGTGGGGCTCAAGCTGGTGTCATGAGCCGGCACACTGGCCTCTCCCCCGTCATTGCGAGGAGCGTAGCGACGCGGCAATCCAGAGGCTGCAAGCGAAGCACAAACTGGATTGCTTCGCTGCGCTCACAATGACGGCCGATCGATCTCAGATAAAACCCAGATGCAGCAGCTTCACGACCCACCAGGTCAGCGCGGCGACGATGGCGGCGGCTGGGATGGTGATCACCCAGGCATAGACGATCGAGCTCGCCACGTTCCAGCGCACCGCCGAAACCCGCCGCGCCGCGCCGACGCCGACGATGGCGCCGGTGATGGTGTGGGTGGTGGAGACGGGCACGCCGAGAAACGTCGCGGCGAACAAGGTCGCGGCGCCGCCGGTCTCGGCGCAGAAGCCCTGCATCGGAGTCAGCTTGGTGATCCGTAGCCCCATGGTGCGGACGATGCGCCAGCCGCCCATCAGCGTGCCCAGCGCCATCGCCGCCTGGCACGAGATCACCACCCAGAACGGCACCGAAAACTCGCTGCCGAGATAGCCCTGCGAATACAGAAGGACGGCGATGATGCCCATGGTCTTCTGGGCGTCGTTGCCGCCGTGGCCGAGCGAATACAGCGAGGCCGAGACGAATTGCAGAATGCGGAAGGCACGATCCACCGCAAAGGGCGTCGAGCGCACCGAGGCCCATGACACGATGGCGACCAGCAGCAGCGCCAGCAGGAAGCCCACCAG
>JAPLPC010000252.1:0-2000 GCA_026400425.1 Hyphomicrobiales bacterium
CGAGATCAAGGTCTGCGTCGGCTACAAGCTGGACGGCAAGGAAATCGACCATCTGCCAGCCGGCGAGGGTGCCCAGGCGCGGATCGAGCCGATCTACGAAACCATCGAAGGCTGGAAGGAGCCCACGGCCAATGCCCGATCCTGGGCCGACCTGCCGGCTCAGGCGATCAAATATGTTCGCCGTGTCGAGGAACTCGTGGGTTGCCCGATTGCTTTGCTCTCCACGAGCCCGGAACGCGAAGATACGATCCTGGTACAAAATCCGTTTGAGGCTTAACGAAGTATTACCGGTTGGCTTTCAAATTGAGGGACCCGCGAAACTGAGTCGAGATGGCTGACTACTATCCCCTGATTGCCCGTGCCATCGCCGGCCTGGATCCCAGTGCCCCCGGTGAGCAACGCCGTGCCCTGTATGAACGCGCCCGCACGGCGCTGATCGCACAGTTGCGCAGTGTCGAGCCGCCGCTGTCGGAATCCGAGATCACCCGCGAGCGCCTGTCGCTGGAGGAAGCGGTTCGCAAGGTCGAATCCGAGGCCGCCCAGCGTGCGCGCGACGCCTCGCGCGCAGCGGATGCCAGCCGTCCGCGCGCCGGCGATGCCTTCCGTAACGCCAGCCAGCGAACGGGCACGCCGCCCATCGAGCCATCGCCGCGCGGCCGTCAGCCGATCGCGCCTACCCCTCCGGCGCCGCGGGCAGAAGAGCAGCGGCCGCCGCGCACGCTGCGCGTCGAGCCGCCGCCGATTCCGCGTGAGCCGGGCACCGCGCGCCCGACGCCACCACCGCCACCCCGCCGCACAGATCAGCCCGCTCCGCCACAAGGTCGCGACGACCGGGGCGACGCCGCGATGCGCGGCTTCCGTGACGTGACGGCCGACGTCGATGACCTCGGCCGTGCCGCAGCGCAGGCCAATCGCGCCGCGCGCAAAACCTACGCCAACGTGCCGTCGCCGACGCCGGAATTCGATCGGCTTGAGCCGAGCATGGAAGATCGCGCCGCCGGCCTGGGTTACGACGAACAAGCTTACGACCAGCACGCTCCCGACGATGGCGACGCGCCATATGCGCGCGGTAAGGATGGCAAGAAGCAGAAGGCGCCGAAGCCGAAGCGCGTCGGGGGCGGCTTCCCGTTCAAGACGATGCTGGCGCTCGGCCTGCTGCTGATCGTGGTGGGTGGGGCGTTCGTGGCCGGTCCGCAAGTCATGAGCTTCATTCGTGGCCTGACCGGGTCTCCGACACCCACATCGACCACCGAGAACAAGGACGGCGCCTTGGCGCCGCGTCCGAAGATCACCGATCGTGTCGGCCAGCCGTCGGATCAGGTGGCGCCGGTCGCGCAGCGCGTCGTCCTTTACGACGAGGATCCCTCGGAGCCGAAGGGCAAGCAGTTCGTCGGCACGGTGGTGTGGCGCACCGAACAGATCAAGGGCACCGGCGGTCGCCCTGGCGATGTCGCCGTGCGCGCCGACATCGATATTCCCGAACGCAAGTTCAAGATGACGATGTCGTTCCGCCGCAATAACGATTCGACGCTGCCGGCGAGCCACACGGCCGAGCTGACTTTCGTGTTGCCGCAGGACTTCAACGGCGGCGGCGTCGCCAATGTGCCGGGCATTCTGATGAAGTCTAACGAGCAGGCGCGCGGCACCCCGTTGGCGGGCCTCGCGGTCAAAGTCACCGATGGCTTCTTCCTGGTCGGCCTGAGCAACGTCGAAAGCGACAAGTCTCGCAACCTTCAACTCCTGAAGGAGCGGTCCTGGTTCGACATTCCGCTGGTCTATACCAACCAGCGTCGTGCGATCATCGCGATCGAAAAGGGAGCACCCGGCGAGCGCGCATTCAATGACGCATTCGCGGCCTGGGGCGAGTAACCCGGGCCGTCCGGCTCTGCGCGTGATCGTGTGCGGAAGCGTTGAAGATGGTCCTTGCGCAGCGCGATTGACGCCGCCTATGCCGGCACATCTTCGAAATAACGCGGCGCGTCCTGCCAGCTGCTCACGGC
>JAPLPC010000252.1:2032-6857 GCA_026400425.1 Hyphomicrobiales bacterium
CACGGCCGCATGCAGGGCCTTGGCACGATAATCCAGTTCGAGATCCGCCAGCATGCTGCGCATGTCGAGATCGCTCTCCTGCCGCGCCAGTCGGCTGCAATCCTCCGCACGGCCGCGCAGATATTTTTCAGACATGATCATGGTCGCCTCCATCATGTCCCCAGATACAAAGCCAGCACGCAAACACGCCCCCAAGTCGTTGGCTCCAAGTTGCTTGAGGTCAAAAGGTCGCGGCTCATTCGGGCAAAGACATGGCGGCGATGCCGCAAAGTTGTGTGCGGTCTCTATGCGCCGAACGCATGCGGACATGCTGGGTCGGTCGCTGAACGCCATTTCGGAGACGTGAAGCTACGGTGCGCCCGCGGCTCCGGCTTCGACGGCGTGCGTCACCAGCGTGGAGGTGTCGGTGATTCCATCGGCGGCATGACGGACGATGATCTGCGCCATCATGGCTTTGGTTGCCGGCGTGCGGTGCTGCACGGCAATCCGTTCCACTGCGATATCCAGCACCTGGCGCAACACGGCAACGCGCTGCGCGTCGAATGGCGACTTTTGCTGTGGAGCCTTCGTGGTGATCGTCATGATGCACTCCATGATCGCGGTGTGCGGACTGTGTAGGCGCGGTTTAGGGCCTCTCTGAGTCAGCGTGATGAAAGGTGGATGACACGATCTGACATTGTGTTGATGGCACCCGTTGGACATGTCGATGCATCGTGAGAGATGTGCCGCTGGAAAAGCTCGAAAGTCAGAACACGCTGCATCGCGGTCCGGGGATCTTGGCATAGGCGTCTGCGATGCGTGGTCGTGCGCAGACATAGGTCGTCTCGAACATCGATCGGGTTCACATCAGTCAGGCGCAGGACTTTTCGCGTATGCAGCATTTGGCATTGATGTGTCTTTCCGCGCCGTCGCGGCACGGCTAGATCAGGGCAGCGATGTGATTCGAAGCGACTCGCGATGACAGATGTATCCGGCACAGCGGCAACGGACGCGCAGGCCTGGCTTGATCGCGCCGTGCGGGCGGATGCCGGCGGCAACGTCGCTGCGGCCGAACGGGCTTTTCTGCAGGCGCTGGCGCATGATCCGGATCTGGTCGATGCGCATTTCGGGCTCGGCGTCACCTATTTCAGGTCGGCGCGCTATCGCGAGGCGGTGCTGGCGCTGCAAGCCGTCGCGACGGTCGGTGCCGCCGATGCTGCGATCTACCTGCTGCTTGGAAAGTCGCTCTATCTGGTCGGCCGATTCGCGGAGAGTGCGGTCGCCTTCGAGGCGGCGCTGACCACGATGCCGCTGCAAGGCGACAGCCTGCGTTGCTATTCCCGCGCCCGGACTTATGCCCGAATGATTGCCGGAAACATCCCGGATGCGCTCGCCGATTATGTGTCGCGCGCATGCAGCGAAACCGAGCCGGTCGATGTCGTGATGCGCGATGGCTTCGGGCTGCTCAGCGCCTACGGCCATCGCGATGCCGCAGCAGCGCTCGGTGCGTTGCTGATCGCAACCGATCCCGATGACGCGGTGCAACGCCACCTCAATGATGCCGTCGCCGGCCGTGCCATAGATCGCGTGCCGCCCGCCTATGTCGAAGCCCATTTCGATGCCTTCGCGGACGGGTTTGACGACAAGCTTGTCAAGCTGCTCGCCTATCGTGTGCCCGAACAACTGGCCGGTCTGGTGCGACATCACCGCTCCGCATTCGACCATATCCTCGACGTCGGTTGCGGGACCGGCCTGGCCGGTGAGCATCTCAGGCCGCTGGCGCGCCAGCTCTCCGGCGTCGATCTATCGGCGCGGATGCTGGAACAGGCCGCGCGCCGCCAGCGCTATGATACGCTCGACCATGCCGAGGCACTCGCTTATCTCGCAGAACGTCCGGCGGCGTTCGATCTCGTTTTCGCCGCGGACACGCTGATCTATTTCGGTCGCTTGAACGCCCTGATGGACGCGGTGGCAAAGTCGGTGCGGCCGGGCGGATTGTTCGCGGCCAGTATCGAAACTGCGAGCCGCGATTTCGAAATTCTGCCATCGGGCAGGTTCGCGCATGCGGATGCCTATGTCATGCGCTTGGCCGATCCGCATTTCGAACTGCTGGACCAGCAGGCTATCGACATCAGGCTGGAGGCCAACCTGCCTGCGAAGGGCACGCTGTTCGTCTGGCGCCGTCGCCACGTTTAACCCTGCGTCAGCGGCACATGTTTCACGATGCGAAAACGTGACGACGGGCTGTCCTGCTTGAACAATGCGATGCTGTCGATCCGCAAGGCATCGATGCCGAGTTCGGCAAAGCGATTCTGCAGCAATGTCAGCACGGCTACGCTGCGCGCCTCGGGCAACCGTTCCGTCAGCGTCATGTGAAAACGAAAATCCTCGAATACATAGGGATAACCCCAGTCGTCGAGATGCTCGATCTGGCGCGGCGTGAGCGCATCCGGTCTACGCCGCGCGCGATCGTCTTCGCTCATCGGCGCGCGGAAGACATCAAATTCACGCACGCAGGCTTCGGCAAGAAGTTGCAGGTCGTCGTCGTCATCGTTCGGCACGATGGCATTGAAGCCGCTGATGGTGCGAACAACCGGCGCGATGATCGGAATTTCGCGCGGTGCCGCGACGAATTGCGCGATGGCGGTGAGCAGATCCTGTTCGCTCTTGCCGCTCGCGAGTGGAAACGGTGCTTTCAGCGTGCCGTGAAAGCCGTATTTGCGCGGATCGGCCGTCATGCCGGGCCAGTCCGGGAAAGCGGCGAGCACGGATGCGGGATGATCGATGTCGCGGCCGCTGAACGCGTCGTAACCCACGATCTCGGCGCCGAATCGCGTCAGGGCGCGGTCGGCATCGGGTGCGAAATAGATCGCATATCTCGGAAATTCACTCATCGGCTCAGCATAAAGCATCATCGCAGAAAGTGGATACCGCTTTCCGCGCCATGGTCATGCTTCGACAAAGAAGGCGTCAGGCGGCAGCAACGGCCTTTTGCGGCCCGATCGTCGCCGGGCGCAGCCGCGCGCCGTCGGTGAGATGCACCAGTCTGCCATTGGCAATGACGGCGACGATGCGGGGCCGCAGCGCCACGCCATCGTCAATCACGAGAATATCGGCACGGCGTCCGCACGCGATGTCGCCGCGATCGTTCAGGCCGGCAGCCTTGGCCGGCGCGGCGGAAACCAGTGACCAGGCCTGCGGTAGCGTCAGGATGCCATCATGCACGAGGCGGAATGCTGCGAGCAATTGCGCGGGATAGTAGTAGTCCGACGCCAGCACGGAGCAAAGGCCCTTGGCGATCATGTCGGAGGCCTTGGTCCAGCCAGTATGACTGCCGCCGCGCACCACATTCGGCGCACCAAAGACGATGAAATCGCCGGCTTCGGCCGCCGCGCTTGCGGTTTCTTCATTGATCGGGAATTCCGCGATGCGAACGCCAAGGTCACGGAAGCCGCGGCGCATGGCCGGGCTGCTGTCGTCATGCGAGAGCGTCGCAATGCCTGCCGCATTTGCGGCCTCGGCAAGCCGCTTGATCGATGCCGGAACCTGATCGGCGCGCGACAGAACGCGCTCAACCAGGCGATCGAAAGCGTCGGCGCCAAGGCCCGTGCGCTCCACCATCTTTGCGCGCTTCGCCGGTTTGGAAATGCCGGCGAGGTCCATGTGATCGTTGAAGGCCAGCAGATCGATGCGGCGGTCCTTCACCCAGCCGAGGATCTCGTCCTCGGCATCGAGATTGAATGTTTCCTGGCGCAAGTGAAAGCGGGTATCCGCGGCGAGCTGCGGGCGCAACGTCTCCATCGCCGACAGCAGGCTGCGCGCATTCCCGGCGCCGCGCAGGCCGGGCTCGAACTTCGAAAGCGCCTGCGAGATGCCGTGACGCACCGCGCCCGCCTGGCCCGAGAGGCCGCCGCCGGAAACGGTGGCGACCACGTCGAACTGGCCGCGACGCTCGCTCACGTCGAACGGCTGCTGGATCATCATGCGCTGGGTCGGGCGCGCGAAGTAGACCGTCTGATCGCGGCCATTGACGGTGATCTTGCCGGTGCCGAGCTTCACCCAGACGCGGGCGACGGCGTTCTTGCGGCGGCCGGTGGCGTAGGCACGACCCTGGGCGTCGATTTCCTTCTCGCGCGGCGCGGCGGCGATCTGCGAGCCGGGGGTCGTGGGGGCCGCCTTCTTCAACTCGGCGAAGGACGAAAGTTCAGTAGCCATCAGCCGATCCTCGAATTCTTCGGGTTCATCGCAGCGACATCCAGCTTCTCGGGCTGCTGCGCTTCCTGCTCATGCTTGGGGCCGGCATAGACGCGCAGGTTCTTCATCTGCGCGCGGCCGAGCGGCCCACGGGTGATCATGCGCTCCACGGCCTTGACCAGGACGCGCTCCGGGAAGCGGCCTTCGAGGCGCTTGCCCAGGGTCTCGCCCTTGATGCCGCCGGGATGGCCGGTGTGCCAGTAGAACACCTCACGCTCGGCCTTGCGGCCGGTGAGGCGCACCTTCTCGGCATTGATGACGACGATGTTGTCGCCGCAATCGATGTGCGGGGTGAAGGTCGGCTTGTGCTTGCCGCGCAGGCGCATGGCGATGATCGTGGCCAGCCGGCCGAGCACCAGCCCGTCGGCGTCGATCAGGAACCACTTCTTCTGCACATCGGCAGTCTTGACGCTAAAGGTCTTCATGGGACTTTCTTCCGTGAGGCGGCGCTTATGGCGATAATCCCAATGTCTGTCAATGAGTTAGGGGCGCGGTATTATAATACCCCACTCCCGACCTTTCCGAGGCTTCCCGCCTGAGCGGGAAGCCTCCGATGCCCATAAATAAAGGATTTCAGGCGATTCTTCCCGCT
>JAPLPC010000637.1 GCA_026400425.1 Hyphomicrobiales bacterium
GAAGTTCCCGATCTCACAGGCTTTTCACAAGCCGGCCTCGATCGCGTCACGGCGATGCTCGACGACGAGGTCGCGCAGGGTCATCTGGCCGGCGCCATCATGCTGATCCAGCATCGGGGAAAACCCGTTTATTATCATGGCTTCGGCGTCCGCGACCCCGCCACCCAAGCGCCGATGACCAGGGATACGATCTTCCGCCTGTATTCGATGACCAAGCCGATCACATCGGCCGCCGCCATGGTGCTGGTCGAGCAGGGCAGATTGAAACTCGACGATCCCGTTTCGCGTTACATTCCAGCATTCGCCAACCCGCAGGTCGCCACCGAAAAGACCGACGCCAACGGCCTTAAATATCTCGATATTGCGCCGGCACTCAGGGCCATCACGGTACTCGATCTGCTGCGACAGTCGTCGGGCATCAGTTCGGCCTTCACGAATCTTGGCTTGATCACGCAGCTTTATCTCGATGCCGGGTTGTTCGAAGGTGACTTCGACAATCGCGATTTCGCCGATCGCCTGGCCAAGCTGCCGCTGGCGTATCAGCCCGCCACCGTCTGGGATTACGGCCATTCCACCGACGTGCTCGGCCGCGTCATCGAAGTCGCGTCCGGCATGTCGCTGTATGATTTCGAAAAGCAATATCTGCTCGATCCGCTCGGCATGAGCGATACCAGCTACTACATCCTCGATCCCACAAAGGCGCCGCGCATCGCGCAGCCGCTGCCGACTGATCGCGTCATCGGTAACGAGACGATCAGCGACCCGACCATCAAGCGCAAATGGGAATCCGGAGGAGGCGGCCTCCTCGCCACCACGGGCGATTATGCGCGCTTCCTGCAGATGCTGATCAATGGCGGCGAAATCGATGGCAAGCGCATCCTGAAGCCCGAGACGGTCGCGCTGATGCGCAAGAACGAAGTCGCGCCGGCCACCGACGTGAAACCGTGGGCCTATTACTATCCCGGCGCCGGCTTCGGCTATGGGCTCGGCTTCGGCGTCCGCACCGGACCTGGCGACGACGGCGTGCCGGGCTTCGTCGGCGAGATGGCCTGGGGCGGCGCGGCCGGCACTTACTTCTGGACGTATCCGGACCGCGACATGGTCATGATCTTCATGGTGCAGACGCCAACCCAGCGCGGCCGCATCCAGCCAATCCTGAAGACGCTGGTCTATCAGGCGATCAAGCCGTAGCAGGCGCCGGACGGCGCAGCGCGCAAGGACGTTGAAACGGCGGTGCAGCCAACATCATCGCGCTGGCCAAAGGAAGTCGCCGTAAGAGCAGAGACATCCGCAGTCCAAAACGTTCGGCAATCCCCAAATGCTATATTCGCATAAGGTATATTATGGAATATAATATACCTGTTTATTCTCATGGCTTTGGAGGAATTCGCTCTACCACCATGACATGTGTTTCACATTCCATCCTCTTCCATCCTCGTGCTCACAAAAGCTTCGGCAGCAATCCGTGGGCAGCGAAGCCGCCATCGACATTAAGAATGTGCCCGGTCACGAAGCTCGACTTGCTGCCATCGAGCAGAAACAGTGCCGCACCGGCGACTTCGTCCGGCTCGGCATAGCGCCGCTGTGGTACGACCTGCATCCAGGCTTCGCGGGTCGCGGCGGTGTGCATCTCCTGGACCATCGGCGTCTCGAATGGGCCCGGCGCGATGGCGTTGATGACGCCGCCCTTGGAAGCGCCATAGGCCGAGCGCTCGATATTGCCGCGGATGCCTGACACAGACGCCACATTGACGATGGCGCCGCCGCCATGGGCCTTCATCATCCGCGCGGCTTCCTTGGCGACGGCAAACGTGCCGACCAGATTGATGTCCAGGATCTCGCGGAACAGCTTCACCGACGTCTCGAAAAACGGCACCTGGCGGCCGATCCCGGCTGAATTCACGAGGCCGCGAACCGGACCAAAACCGGCTTCGCAATCTTTCAGGCCGGCGATGACCATGTCCTCATCGGCCACGTCCATCACCACGGTCCGGGTGACGCCGGGCTTGATGGCGTCGATCTGAGCTTTTGCGGCATCCAGAGCAGGCTGTGTGAGGTCGGCGAGCAGGACCTTCCACCCCTCACCTACGGCGCCCTTCGCGATCGCCAATCCGATTCCCGATGCGCCGCCGGTGATGATGGCGACGCCTTGGTTCTTATTCTGGAGCGTATTCACGGAGATTTCCTCGCATAGCCCGCGCAGCCTTGCGATTGCGCAGCGTCAGTCTTGCAGCGACGGTTTTCACCAAAGCCCATCCAAAGTCGAGGCCTTCCGCAGGGCGAAAGGGCTTGACCGCGCATGATCGCGAAACGACAAGGAGCTTCGACATCACAAAAACTCAGAATGAAGTGGCAGGGAGAAACAAAATGACGATTTCACGTCGTACATTGCTGAAGGCATCAGCGGCAGCGACCGCATTCGGCGGCGTCAGCATGCCCTGGTTGGCCCGTGCCCAGCAGGCCGAATACGTCTACAAATACGCCAACAACCTGCCCGATACGCATCCGATGAACATCCGCGCCCGCGAAATGTCGGCGGCGATCAAGACCGAAACCAATGGCCGCGTAGATCTGCAGGTGTTTCCGAACAACCAGCTCGGCTCCGACACCGACATGCTGAGCCAGATCCGCTCCGGCGGCGTCGAGTTCTTCACGTTATCCGGTCTTATTCTGGCGACGCTGGTTCCGGCAGCCTCGATCAATGGCATCGGCTTCGCGTTCAAGGACTACGCTACCGTCTGGAAAGCCATGGACGGCAAGCTCGGGGCCCATGTGCGCTCCGAAATTGGCAAGCGCGGGCTGATCGCGTTCGATAATATCTGGGATAATGGCTTCCGCCAGATCACCAGCTCCGGCCGCCCGGTCAAGGGCCCGGCTGACCTCAAGGGTTTCAAGATCCGCGTGCCGGTATCGCCGCTATGGACCAGCATGTTCACTGCATTGGGCGCGTCGCCGATCAGCATCAACTTCGCCGAGGCC
>JAPLPC010000533.1 GCA_026400425.1 Hyphomicrobiales bacterium
CAACGAGCTGTGCATCCCCGCGATGAAGGCCGGCCTCAACTTCATCCGCCTTGCGACGCCGACCACCGATGACAAGCGGCTGCCGGCGGTGCTCGCGAATACGTCGGGCTTCGTCTATTACGTCTCGGTCACCGGCATCACCGGCACGGCCAGTGCGGATGCCTCGGTGGTTGGTGCCGCGGTGGCGCGCATCAAGCGTCACACCGCGCTGCCGGTCTGTGTCGGCTTCGGCATCCGCACCCCGGAGGCTGCTGGCGCCATTGCCAGCCACGCCGATGGTGCCGTCGTCGGCACTGCGCTGATCGATGTGCTGAAGAATTCGCTGGATAGCGATGGCAAGGCGACGGCAAAGACAGTTTCTGCCATTGCCGACTTCACGTCGGCCCTCGCGGCGGGTGTCCACGGCGCCAAACAGGCCGCAGAATAAGCCCATTTGCCCTGTAACGGGGCGCTTCGCGGTTGTCGGGCCCCGGCCCGGACCGCCATCTACTGATAAGTAGCGACGCCCGATCCATGCGACGCGGAGATTGATATGAACTGGCTCACCAATGTCGTCCGTCCCAAGATCCGCAACATGCTGCGACGGGAGACGCCTGAGAATCTCTGGATCAAATGTCCGGATACCGGCCAGCTGGTGTTCTACAAGGATGTCGAGAGCAATCAGTTCGTCATTCCCGGCTCGAACTATCACATGCGGATGGGCGCCGCCGCGCGCATGAAGTCGGTGTTCGACAACGAGACCTGGTACGACGTCGCGTTGCCGGATGTGGTGGCCGATCCGCTGAAGTTTCGCGACGAGCGCAAATATGTCGATCGCATCAAGGATGCGCGTACCAAGACCGGCATGCATGACTCGGTGAAGGTCGGCTACGGCAAGCTGGAAGGCATGGGCACCGTGGTGGCCGTGCAGGATTTCGACTTCATGGGCGGCTCGCTCGGCATGGCCGCCGGTGAAGCGCTGGTGCGCGGCCTCGAACTCGCCGTGGAGAAGAAGTCGCCGTTCATCGTGTTCGCCGCCTCCGGCGGCGCGCGCATGCAGGAAGGAATCCTGTCGCTGATGCAGCTGCCGCGCACCACGGTGGGCGTGCAGATGCTACGCGAAGCCAGGCTTCCTTACATCGTGGTACTCACCAATCCGACCACCGGCGGCGTCACCGCGTCCTATGCGATGCTGGGCGACGTGCAGATCGCTGAGCCCGGCGCGCTGATCGGCTTCGCCGGTGCCCGCGTCATCGAGCAGACCATCCGCGAAAAACTGCCCGAAGGTTTCCAGCGCGCCGAATATCTGCGCGATCACGGCATGGTGGATATGGTGGTGCATCGCCATGATCTGAAGCCGACGCTGGCCCGTTTGTGCCGTCTGCTTACCAGGTCGCCGGCGGTGGAAACCGCGCCGCGCGTGCTGCCCGAGCAGATCGCCGTAGCGCCGGATGCAGTCCCGGCTCCGCAAGCGTGAGCTCGACTACGCCGACATCGTCACCGCTCGGCGAGATCCTGGCGCGGCTCTCGGCGTTGCATCCGAACACGATCGATCTGTCGCTGGCGCGCATGCAGCGGCTGATGGCGCAGCTCGGTCATCCCGAGCGACGGCTGCCACCTGTGATCCATGTCGCCGGCACCAATGGCAAAGGCTCGACCATCGCCTATCTGCGCGCGATCCTCGAGGCCGCCGGGCTCGGCGTCCACGTCTATACGTCGCCGCATCTGGTCCGCATCAATGAGAGCATCCGCCTCGGCGGCATGCTCATCGGCGATGCCGATCTGCGCGATGCCTTCGCCCATGTCGAGGTCGTCAATGCCGGCCTGCCGATCACACTGTTCGAAGCCGAGACGGCGGTCGCGTTCCATATTTTCGCCAGCCATCCCGCAGATGTGCTGCTGCTCGAAGTTGGCCTCGGCGGTCGCCTCGATGCGACCAATGTCATCGAGACGCCGATCGCGTCGGTGATCACGCCGATCGCCATCGACCACACCGATTTTCTTGGCGACACCGTCGAGAAGATCGCGGCGGAAAAAGCCGGCATCATCAAGCGCCGCACGCCCGTCGTCATCGCCGAGCAGCTACCGGAGGTCGCGGCCGTCCTCACACGCGAGGCACGCAAGCACCATGCGCCGACGCATGGCGCCGGCGAGCAATGGCACATCAGCGTCGAGCGCGGCCGTCTGGTCTATCAGGACGATCGTGGCCTGATGGATCTCGCCGCACCACGTCTGTTTGGTCGTCACCAGTTCGGCAATGCCGGCCTCGCCATCGCGACGCTGCGCGCGTTGCCGCAATTCAAATTCGATCCGCAGGTCTATGAGCGCGGCGTTGCCGCAGCGGAATGGCCCGCGCGCATGCAACGCCTCACCTCCGGCAAGTTGTTGGCGCTCGCGCCCGATGAGGCGGAGCTGTGGCTCGACGGTGGCCACAATGCCGAAGGCGGCCGCGTGATTGCCGAAGCGCTCGGCGATCTCGAAGAGCGCGTGCCACGGCCGCTGGTGGTCATCGTCGGCATGATGGCGAACAAGGATGCGGCAGGCTTTCTCGCCAATTTCGCCGGCCTTACGCGCCACATCATCGCGGTGCCGATCCCGGATCGCGCTGGTGCGATGCCGATCGCCACACTGGTCGATGCCGGTCGCGCCCTCGGCATGCGTGTGGAGACGGCGGATAGCGCCGGCACCGCCCTGCAGTCGTTGCAGCGCCTCGCTTACGAAGTACCGCCGCGCGTGCTGATCTGCGGCTCGCTGTATCTTGCCGGTCGTGTGTTGGCGGAAAACGGCACGCTTCCGCAATGATGCTCAACCCTCATGGTGAGGAGGCGCGCGCTTAGCGCGTCTCGGACAATGAGTTGGGCGGGTTCTTACACGCGCTGCCATCCTTCGAGACGCCGTCCAAACGGACTGCTCCTCAGGAGGAGGCAGCGAACAAACAGAACGGCCGGCGATATATCCTCACCGGCCGTTCGTATTTCACGTCCATCCGCAGCGGCTTACACCGCCGAGGAAATCCACTGCTGCAGCTTCGCCTTCGGCGCTGCGCCGACCTGGCGGGAGGCCATCTCGCCGCCCTTGAAGATCATCAGCGTCGGGATCGACATCACCCCATACTTGGACGCGGTCTTCGGGTTCTCGTCGACGTTGAGCTTGAGGATGGTGACCTTCTCGCCCATCGCGGCGGAGATCTCATCGAGCGCCGGCGCGATCATTCGACACGGGCCGCACCATTCGGCCCAGAAATCGATCACGACCGGGCCGGTCGCCTTGAGCACTTCCGCTTCGAAATCGGCGTCTGTCACCTTGCCAACGGCCATGGTCTTGATCCTCGTCCTGTCCAGTAAAAGCGCCGATCAGAATCGCGCGCCGGAATGATGACCCAACCTATGAACGCCCCCCTGCCGGGTCAAGACGTGCTCACGCGGCGATGATGGCGGCCAGCTCCGCGTCCAGCGCGGCGCTGGAAATCTCCATCATCTCAATGGTTTCGGTCCAGAGCAGGGCGGCGCGCACCGGCCGGTCGGGATACAGCCTGGCGAGCACGCCCCGATAAAGCGCGAGCTGACGGATATAGGCCTTCGGCGCGGCCACCAGTTTGCGCGGCGGATTGTGGTTGGTCTTGTAATCGACGATGCGCACCTCGGACGGCGTCACCACCAGCCGGTCGATCTGGCCCGACACAAGGAAAGTCGAGCCGTCCAGCCGTGTGAGCCGCCCGGCAACGGCCACTTCCGCCCGGCTTCCGGGACCAAACAGCGCGGCGAGGCCCGGCTCGGTCAATAGCGTCAGCACCTGCTTCGCCAATGTGCCGCGTTCGATGTCCGTCCAACCATCCGTCTGCAGCGCTTTGCGGGTGAGGAAGCCCATCGCCGTATCGCGGCGCTTCTCGGCTGCGATCTCCGGCAGGGACTGCAGCAGCCGATGCACGAGATTGCCGCGCTGCATGGCCATCTTGCGCTGTCGTTCGGCTTCGCCCGGCAAGGCCGTGAAGCGATCGTCGTCCTTGGCGTCCGATGGCCGCAGCAGGCTTTCGCGGCGCGGTCGATCGCCGGCCATGCCGCGCAGCCACGCCGGCAATGCCGGCGGCGGCGCTGCAGCCAAACGCGGCGCAGCACTCGGCACCGGCACCGCATCGCCCGGTCTGGTATAGCGCTTCACCACGCCATCCGGCGGCGGCACCTGCTGCATATGCAGGCCGGAATTCTCCAGCCCCTTCTGGATCAGGTCGTACCAGGAATGCTCGCGCACCGCGTTGCGATTGCCCGGCATGCAGCCGCCGACGATCAGGCGATCCGCCGCGCGCGTCATCGCCACATACAGCAGCCGGCGATACTCGTCCTCGGTATCCTGCCGCATGGCCTCGCGGGCTAGCGCCACGGCTTCAGGATCGTCGCTCTTCTTGCCGGCCCACACCACCACGCCGGACGGTCCTGGCGCCGCATTGCCCTGCGGCACATGGATGAGATTCATCCGCTGCGAATCCGACGGTGACGACGTGGTGTCGATCATGAATACCACCGGCGCTTCCAGTCCCTTGGCGCCGTGCACGGTCATCACCCGCACCTCGTCGCGCGTGATCTCCATGTCGCGCTTCACCTCAGTGTCGGCGGCGCGCAGCCAGCCGACGAAGCCCTGCAGCGAGGCCGGCGCCTTGCGTTCATAGCCGAGTGCGAGTTCGAGAAACTCGTCGAGTGCATCATTGGCCTCATAGCCGAGCCGCCGCAGAATCCGCGCCCGCCCGCCATCACCGCCGAGCAGCCACGCATAGAAGGCGAACGGCGTCTCGCCGGCAAAACGCTTCTCGCAGGAGATCAGGCGCTTCAGCGCATCGTTCAGCTTCGCATCGCTCGCCGCCCGCTCGCCCAGCGCATCGCGCAGCGATCCCGTGCGTTCATGCGCGATGCTGTAGAGGTCGTCGTCATCGAGCCCGAACAATGGCGATTTCAGCGCGGTGGCGAGCGCCAGATCGTCCTGCGGCAGCAGCAGCGCATCTGCCAGATTCATCAGGTCGATGATCGCGATATGCTCGGTCAGCTTCAGCCGGTCGGCGCCGGCGACGGGGATGCCGCCATGCTTCAGCGCCTGGATGATGGCATCGAACGCCGCGCCACGCCGCCGCACCAGAACCAGCATGTCGCCGTAACGAAGCTTGCGCCGCTTCCCGAGCGGCCCTGTCTCCGTCTCGGCTGCGATCAGCTCGCCAGCTTCACTTCGGGGCTGGTTTCGGAGCGCTTGTCGAACGGCGCGTCCCAGCCTTCCATGCTCGGGCGTTCGTCGGGCTGTTCCAGTTCCCACAGGTCGATCAGGCTTGGCCCGGCATCGTCCAGCGATTCATGCTGCGGATAGGCGCTCTCGTTGTGGATGCTGCGATAGATCGCCTCGTCGCGAAACACATGATCGACGGATTGCAGGATCGCGGCACCAGAGCGGAACGAATAGGTGAAGGCAACGGGATCGAATTTCAGTCCGGCTTTCGTGAAGCGGGTCTGCAACGCCCGCCTCCGCTCGTCGAATTCACGCGGGGCGGCACCCTGAAACGAGAAGATCGATTGCTTCTCGTCGCCCACTGCAAAGATCGTGCGCTTGACGCCGTCGCGCGCGCCTTCGCCGGCCGTGAATTCCGCAATCAGATGAGTCAGGATGTCCCACTGCCGGGGGCTGGTGTCCTGCGCCTCGTCGATCAGCACATGATCGACGCCGCGATCGAGCTTGTAATGCACCCAGCCCGCAGCGCCGGAGTCGAGCAGCGCCAGTGTGTGGTCGATCAGGTCGTCGTAGTCGAGCAAACCACGCTCGATCTTCTCGCGGCGATAGTTCTCCGCCACCTGGCTGGCGATCACCAAGAGCGATTCGGTGCGCTCGCGCATGGCGACGCCACGTCGGCGGTCCAGCAGCGGAATGATGCGATCGCCTTCGCGCTGCAAGGTCGTGATCAGGTCCGGGCGACTGTCCGAGATCTTCTTCGTCGCCAGCGATTTTCGTAACGATTGCTCCTTGGTCAGGAACAGCTCCAGATATTTTTCCACCTGCTCGGCGCCCGACAGCGCCAATGCCTCGCGCAGCCGATTGGCCTGGTCGCCGTCGGTCTTGCTGCCGGTCGCGAGAATGGCGGCGGTGGCGGTCCAGTCCTTGCGCGGCAGATGCGGGCCATCGACGATCTCCAGTTCGATGGCATCGCGCGTATCGGTCGGCGACACGCCGAGCGTTGCACACAGTTGCGCCATCGCCATCTCGGTCGAGCCAGCGCGCGCAATCCAGGCCAGGAACCGATCGCGGCTGAGGCTGGCTTCGCGCACCACGTCGCGGAAGGTGACGTCGGCCGCCGATGTCATGGCGATGGCTAGCGCCCTGCCCTCGGCGCTGTCTGGCGCCGCGGCGGCGCGCAGCAGCACCGCCAGCGAGGCGCGCTCCATCATTTCGTTCTGGTCGCGATCGTCGAGCACGCTGAAGCGCGCGGGCACATTGGCCTCGAACGGAAACTGCTGCAGCAGCCGCGTACACAACGCGTGAATGGTCTGGACCTTCAGCCCGCCCGGCGTCTCCAGCGCGCTGGCAAACAATTCGCGCGCGCGGGCGCGCAACTTGGCATCCGGATGAGGCGCGCCGGCATTGCGGATTTCGGCATCGAGCGCGGCGTCATCCAGCGTCACCCAATGCCCGAGCCGCGCGAACACCCGCTCCGCCATATTGGCGGCGGCCGCCTTGGTGAAGGTGACGCACAGGATCTTCTCCGGCGGCACGCCATCCAGCAACAGGCGGATGACGCGATTGACCAGCACATAGGTCTTGCCGGAGCCGGCATTGGCCGAGACGAATACCGAGGCCGTCGGGTCCGAGGCCAGTCGCTGCTTCGCCGTCGCAGCGTCGGGAATGTTGCGCGGGCCGCTCATGACGGGCCTCCCGCGCCGCCATTGGCGGACCATTCCTTGATGCGGGAGAGATCATCATAGGCGCCGTAGCGGTTCGACCACATCGAAAGCGCGAGCGACGTATAGCCGGTGTCCTCGTCTTCAAATCGGCGGATCAGTGCTTCCAGCTTGGCGCGGGCCTCGATGGCGGCATCGTCGGGATGCTGCAGTTCGTCCTTGCGCTCGATGCGCAGCTCCAGTGGCTTTTCCTCGCCCGGCGGATTGTTGCCGCTGAGCCGGACATAAGTGAGATCGCTGACCGAGGCGCCGGCGGCGATGCCGGGAAAGCCACCTTCGCGCAGGATGGCGGCTTCCAGCGTAAGCTGCGGCGACAGGCCCATGCGCACCTGCTTGCCAGTCGGCGGATTGCCGGTCTTGTAGTCGAGCAGCGCGAAAGTGCGGTCGGTGCGATGTTCGATCCGGTCGGCGCGCGCCGACAGTGTGAAGACGCGGCCGTGATCGAGCGGAATCTTGATCTCGCCGCGCACTTCCGCGTCGATGCTCACGACATTGATACGCCGTTCGATTTCCCAATTGGCAAACCATGATGCGATCCGCAGAAACCGCGGCCACCACAGCGCCTGCGCTTCCGGACGGTTCATCAGCGGATCGAAATGCGTTTTGCCGATCGCGCGTAGGGCCGCAGCGGGATCATCCGGCAGCGCCTTGTTGTAGGCCAGTGTGAAATCGCCGATCGCATTGTGAATGGCCGAGCCGCGATCGGCGGCGGATAGCGGCATATCGACGGGATCGAGCGGCGCGAGTTGCAGGATGTATTTTGCATAGATCGAATACGGGTCGCGCAGCCAGTCCTCGATGGCGGTGACCGAAAGGCGCAGCGGGCGCGAAGTGCGCGGCGGCTTCGGCTCGGGTTGCGCGACCGGCGTCACCTTGTCCGGCTGATCCAGCGCTTCGGCATAACCGACATAGATTGCCCCGGCGGCCACCGCCGCGTCCCAACGCTGTTCGCCGGCGACGGCTTCCATGCGATGCAGGAAGCGCGAGGCCACCGCCGGCGCGCCGCCGACTTTCGCGGCATGGCTGAGGATCACCTCGTCATGGCCGAGCAGTTGCACGAAGTCATGCGCGGTGAGGCCGATGCGGCGTTCCGGCAGATCGAGGCCGAGCTGATTGCGCATCGGCCGGCTCAGCCATGGATCGATTCGCGGCGACGGCGGCCAGACGCCTTCGACGAGGCCGCCGAGGATGACGCGATCCGCTTGCGTGAGACGCGCCTCGAGCTGGCCATAGATGCGCAGCCGTGCATCGGCGACTTCCGGCCGTCGCACGATGCGATCGGCGAAGGCTGTCTGGAACACATCGGGATAATCGCGCAGCTGCAGCGTCAGGCCGGTCAGTTGCAATCGATCGTCGCTGCCGTCGTCGGCGGGCTGCATCACCAGCAGTTCGGCGAATGCGCCTGTGAGAGCATTGCCGCCATGGCGCCCCACCAGCGCGACGGCGCTGCCTTTGTCGTCGATCGATAGCTGTTCGATTGCCTGCCGATGCCGCTGCGCCAATGCTGCGAAATCGAACGGCCGGGCCGGATGCATAGTCTCCAGCGGCGCCAGAGCTTTCTGCAACTCGCTGATCAGGTCTTCGACGCGATCGAGTTTGTCGCCACTCAACTTCGCCCGCGGCTCGGCGCCATGCAGCATCGACGCTTCGCGGCGATGCAGTTTGCCGAGTTCTTCGCGAAAGCGCGCAAAATCCTGCTTCAGGCCGATGGTGCCCGTCGCCGGTCTTGTGCCGCGCAGCAATGCAAGCTCCAGCGTCTCGATGGCGTTCTGCCATCCATGGGCCGGCGCGCCGAGCCGAAACAACGGATGCTTCAGCATTGCCAGCAGCGTCGCCGGTTCGAGCTGCTCGGCCGCGGCTTCCGCCACCAGCCGCGCAAAAATGCCGGCGGAGGTTTCGGTCAGCGCATCGCCGCCGGAATCGTCGAAGGTCAGATTCCAGCGCCCCAGCGCGGCCATCACGCGCCGTGCCAAGGCACGATCGGGCGTCACCAGTGCGGCGGATTTGCTCTGCTCATGGGCCTCGCGCATGGCGATGGCGATGCTGAGCGCTTCCATTTCCGGATTGGCGGCGGCGATGACCGAGAGCTTGGTCATGCCGGCTGCGATCTTCTGTTCCACCGCGGGTTCGCTCAACCGCTTGTGCCACTGCGACGTCGCATTGGACGGCCGCATCGCTTCCGAGGCCAGCAATTCGCGGCCATGCGGCAGTGGCGTGCCGAGCGTGACGACATCGCGCCGGGTGATGCCGAAGCGTTCCAGCAGCGCATGCAGGGCGTATTGCGGATGGTTCGATGCGGAGGACTCGACGAAACCGAAAATGTCGCGGCTGCCGCCGATCAGTGTCCAGGAGGCTTCATCGAGATCGGTATCGAGTCCCGGCAGCACCACGGCGCCTTGCGCCAGTTGCGCGACCGCATGCAGGAATTTTGCGGTGGTCGGCATCGAGCCGGTGCTGCCCGCGGCGATGATCGGGCCTGATGAGTGCGCCTTCAGCCGCGCCGCTTCGGCATCGATCAGCAGATCGCGCCGCACCGCCGGTTCGATCCGCGCACGGCCTTCGAGTTCGGCCGGCCACCATTCGCGCGCGATCTTAAGAAAATCCAGCGTCAGCTGCCAATAGCGGTCATGCGCATCGGGCACCAGCGCGTCGAGCGCGGACCAGTCGACCTTGCGCGTCGCCATGTCGTCCATCAGCCGCGCCAGATCGTCGCCGAGGGCGAGCATGGAGGCCGGGCCGCCGGCCACCAGCGGCGCCTGGGCGGGATTGTCGGGCTTGATCTGCTTGGCCCAAGCGCCGATCAATTGTGCGAGCAACAGCCGGCGCTGCAGGCCGTCGAGCGCATCCGGCACGTCGGGGAGGTCGAGCGCCTCGGGCGCTGCGGCATGGGCGAAAGCGAGTTCCTCTTCATCGACATCGCCGAGCGGCACGATCCGCGGCAGCAGCACCGCATCGCCGCCGAGCACCTCGAGGAACACCTCCTGCGCCATCCGCCCAGCGCGCCGCGTCGGCAGATACAGCGTGACGGTGGCGAGTTTGGCGCGGTCGCTGCGCGCCTCGAAGCCGGGCACGAGATCGCCATCCACCAGCGCCGTGATCAGCGTGCGCAGAAACGGCGCGGATGAGGGAATGGTGAATACGCGCATGAACGACCCGATTCGAGTGGCGGGCATCATGGCATGGAGAGAAACGGGAAGGGAGTCGTGTTGCTCTGAACCCTCATGGTGAGGAGCGCGCCTTTGCGCGCGTCTCGAACCATGAGCTGGCGGGGCTCGGGAGTTCGCATCCATCCTTCGAGACGCCGCTGCGCGGCTCCTCAGGATGAGGGACAGTTCTGGGTTAAGCCACGCTGGCCAAGACCGCGTCTTCCGCGGCGCGCACGGCATCCGGTGTGCCGACATGCATCCACACGCCGTCCATGCGCAGCCCGAACAAACGTTCCTGCTCGTTGGCGCGATCGAACAGTTTCGTCAGTGCGAACTCGCCGCCCGGCGCATCGGCAAAGATGCGCGGCGACAGGATCGCCACGCCGGCATAGACGAACGGCACCACCTGGTTTTCCTTGCGCCGGCGCAGCGTACCGTCGGTGCGCATCTCGTAGTCGCCCTTGCCGCTATAGCCGATGCTGTGCGCGGTCGGCGCCATCAGCAGCAACACGTCCATCTTGGCCGGATCGAAATGCTCCGCCAGGCGAATCAGATTCGGCCGCACGCCGTCGATCCACATGGTGTCGGCATTGAGATGGAAGAACGGTTCGTTGCCGAGCAACGGCAACGCCTTGACCACGCCGCCGCCAGTGCCGAGCACCTGGTCGCGCTCGTCGGAGATCGTCACTTTGGGCGCCGTCCGCGTCTTCACATGATCGATGATCTGGTCCGGCAGATAATGCACGTTGACCACGGCTTCGGTCACGTCGGCTTGCGCGAGCTTGTCGAGCACATGGTCGAGCAGCGGCTGGCCGGCTACGGGAACCAGTGGCTTCGGCATGGTTTCGGTGAGCGGGCGCATGCGCAGCCCGAGGCCGGCAGCGAGGACCATGGCTTTGGTGGGTTTCACGGACATGACGATAGGTCTCGACGAGCGATTCTGTTCGATGTGAAGTGTAGCACAGGGTGCAACGCCGCGCATAAATTGATCGAGCATTACGGGCGCGACATGACGTCGGTGCGACACCCGCTCGCACGGGTGATGACGGGCCGAGGCTAAGCCTGCGGCGGCGGCACGTGGCTGTCATACCAGTCGCGAAACGCCGCTAATGCCGGATGGGCCAGAGAGCGATTCAGATAGGTCCATATGCGCGGCTGGTGCTTCAGATAATGCGGCTTGCCGTCGCGCCGGTTCAGCCGCGCGAAGG
This sequence comes from Hyphomicrobiales bacterium, assembly GCA_026400425.1. Lineage (GTDB taxonomy): Bacteria > Pseudomonadota > Alphaproteobacteria > Rhizobiales > Xanthobacteraceae > Tardiphaga. The sequence continues at coordinate 11,260 of JAPLPC010000533.1, forward strand.
TGCCTAGCAGCCGCGTATTGCGCTGCGCCGACATGATCGCATAGACCTCCGCAAACGAGACCGGATCGAAATCCGGCTCCGCCGCCCGCCGTGCGGCAACATAGCGAGTCAGCATTGCCAGCTCGATCTGTTCGGGCACGTCGATGCGCGCATCCTGCAGCAGCGAAACGACGTCGTAAGCCGCCGGGCCGAGCACCGTGTCCTGGAAGTCGATCACGCCGACCTGATTGATGCCGGCGCGCTCGGGCAGCCAGATCATGTTGGGCGAGTGGAAGTCGCGCAGCACCCATGTGCGCGGCAGAGTGTCGATGGCGGTCAGCAGCTCGCGCCACATGGCGAAGAATTCCTCGCGCGCCGCTTCGCTGGGCGCGGCGTCGCGATCCGGCAGATACCATTCCGGCATCAGGCTGACCTCGATCAGCAGCGCTTCGGTATCGAAGGTCGGGATGGTGTAATCCTGATGCGGCAACAGCGGCAATGTCTGCGGCAAGCGCTTGCCATGCAGCACCGCCAGCATGTCGACAGCCGCCTGATAGCGCTCCAGCATCGGCGCCGGCGGCGATCCCTCGGTCACGCCTTCGGTGCCGAAATCCGCGGTGATCAGGAAGCCCGCATCGAGGTCGGCATGATGAATCGCCGGCGCGGAAATGCCCTGTGCGCGCAGCCCGTTGGCAATGGCGACGAACGGTGTCACATCCTCCGCGAGATGCACGGCCTGGCTATACGACTTGCCGCCATAGATCGCAGCGCCGTCCGGGCGCTTCGGCGCATTCATCAGAATGAAGACGCCGTCGTCGCGGATCAGGCGCGCATAGGAACGCGTCGAGGCATCGCCTGCCATGCGCTGACGCCCGGCATCAAGATAGCGCGCGTCCTGCAGGAAGTCGCGCAATGTCTGCAGGCGTTGCACGACGGCCGCGGCTTTGCCATGTCCCGTGATCTCCGCGGCGCGCGCCAGCGAGCCAAGCGCCGGCCGATGCGTCAGCGTGATGTCGATGCGGTCGGCGGGCAACTGACCACCGGCCCTCTCGGGCCATTCCATCAGCACCACCGTGCCATCAGGCAGCGGCGACAGGCCGATCTCTTCCATCTCGGAGGGATCGGTGATGCGGTAAAGATCTGCATGCACCAGCGGAAACGACGGCAGCTCGTAGCTTTGTGCCAGCGTGAAGGTCGGGCTCGACACTTTGAGCTCGTCGTCGCCGGCCAGATAACGGATCATCGCCCGCGCCGCCGACGTCTTGCCGGCACCGAGGTCACCCGACAGCGTGATCATATCGCCGGCGCTGATCAGCAAAGCGAGGTCGGCCATCAGCGCAGCGGTGGCGTCTTCGTTGTGGAGCGCGAGGGAAAAGGTTGCGGGCTCGGTCATGGTAGGGCTCTGACCCCTCTCCCCGCGGGGGAGAGTTCGGATTGCGAAGCAAGCCGGGTGAGGGGGCCTGCACCCACGCTTGAGTTTGCCCCCTCACCCGCGCGCGAGTGCGCGCGACCTCTCCCCGGTGGGGAGAGGTGACGGAGCGCCGTCGAGATCGTGATCGACCCGTTCATTCGGCGGCGTTGCGATGGGCGGACTGGTCGAGCGGGAAGTCGCAGCTCACGGTGGTGCCGCGTCCCACCGTGGAATCGATGCGCACCTTGCCGCCATGCAGTTCGACGAACGAGCGCACCAGCGACAGGCCGAGCCCGGCGCCGCGATGCCGCGAGCCGTTGGCGTGGCTTTCGAACCAGTCGAAGATCTTGTCCTGCTTGTCAGCGGGAATGCCTGGGCCGCGATCGGTTACCGAGAAGGTGATCATATGATCGCTGCGCGTTGCCTTCAGCGTCACCGCGGAATCGTGCGGCGCAAAGCCGACGGCATTGGCGAGCAGGTTGTACAGCACCTGCAGGACGCGGCTCTCGTCGCCGATGAAGGCGCCGATATCGTCGGCGACATCGACCTGCAGCGCGATACGATCATGCACCAGGCGGTCCTGCACGCCTTCGGCGGCGGCGGCGATGGTCTGGCGGATGTCGATCGGCCCGAGGCTGAGCGACATGGCGCCGGCGTCGATGGTGGCGAGGTCGAGAATATTGTTGATGATCGCCAGCAATGCCGAAGTCGAGGTGGTGATGTAGTCGAGATATTCGCTCTGCTTGGCCAGCAGCGGCCCGGTTGATGGGTCGCTGAGCAGATGGGCGAAGCCGATGATGGTGGTCAGTGGTGAACGCAGCTCGTAGGAAACATGGTGGACGAAATCCACCTTCATCTGATCGGCGGCTTCCAGCGCCTCGTTGCGTTCACGCAGCGCGCGTTCGACATTCTCGGCGTCGGAGATGTCCTGGAACGTCAGCATGGTGGCGCCATCGGGCAGCGGCATGCTCATGCAGGCCAGCACGCTGCCGTCCTTGCGTTCCATCTTCAGCGGCACCGGCGCGCGGTTGTCGATGGAGGTGATCGCGCCGCGGATGGTCTGCCAGACGCCTGGCTCGTCGAACAGCGGCCGGCACCAGGTTTCCACCATCTCGATATGCGGGCGCTGCTCCAGTGCCTCGTCCGACAGCCGCCACATCTTTGCGAAAGCCGGATTGAACAGCTGCGCGCGGCCATTGCTCCCGAACACGGCCACGGCTTCGCCGAGCGCATCGAGCGTTTCGCGCTGAACGCGGATCAGCCCGTCGAAGCGGCGCTCAAGGTCGAGCCGTTCGGTGACGTCGTCATAGAGATAGGTGACACCGCCTTCGGGATTCGGTGTGGTAACAATGGAAAGCGCGCGGCCATCCGGCAGATACCAGACGTCCTTATGCGCCTCATTGGCGTGATAAGCCTCGTGCAGC